>NZ_JBFRTN010000107.1:0-4573 GCF_041474095.1 Vibrio sp. 10N.222.54.A3 | reverse complement strand
GCTCGGCGCACCATAAAAACGCCAAGCTCATAAGAACTTGGCGTTTTGCTTTTCATTTTACTTAGATTATTTTAGTCAACTCGTTGCTAGTGACTACTTGATAAACCGTTCTAGAACCTATCTATTTTAGAAAAAACCTAGTGGATTGGTATCGTAGCTGATCAACAGGTTCTTAGTATTTTGGTAGTGATCGAGCATCATCTTATGTGTCTCACGGCCGATGCCGGATTTCTTGTAACCACCAAACGCACGCGCTCCATTTCAGCATCGTGTGATTTGCACCATGGCGAGCAACAAATCGAACACGCTTGGCAGCAAGCCAACAAGGTAATCGATAAAGGGATCAGTTTGTTGATCTTAGGAGAAACAGGAGTTGGCAAAGGCGAGTTTGTTAAAGCGCTGCACAAGCAAAGCCAGCGTAAGTCTTCGCCCTTGGTAGCGGTAAATTGTGGCGCGCTGCCTAAAGACCTTATCGAATCTGAACTGTTTGGCTACGCGCCGGGGGCTTTTACGGGCGCAAGCCACAAAGGTTTCCAAGGCAAGATCCGCCAGGCAGATAAAGGGATCTTATTTCTAGATGAGATAGCCGACATGCCTTTGGAAGCTCAATGCCGATTGCTGCATGTTCTGCAAGACAAATCCGTGGTGCCAGTTGGTTCTAATCAAAGCTATCAAGTCGATTGTCAGATCATCGCTGCAACTCACAAAAACCTCGAGCAGTTAGTCGCAACAGGTGAGTTTAGGCAAGACCTGTATTACAGACTCAATGGCTTAGCCTTCACCTTGCCAAGCCTGCAACACCGACAAGACAAACACGCCTTAATCGAGCACATTCATCGTAAATATACCGAAGACGAACAGACAATCTGCCCGCACTTGATGAGCTTACTGTGCGCCTATTCTTGGCCGGGTAATATCCGCGAATTAGACAACTTACTTAAGGTTGCTGCTCTATTAGCAAGTGATGAACCCCAACTCACACTCGAGCATGTGCCCAGCCACCTTGCTCAACATCTCACGTCATTAGCACACGATAATCAGCATCAACTTACGCCTCCTAATACCACCAAAGGTACAGCTAATAACGATTTAAGAAGTACCGTTGAAGAAACCTTGCTGCAAACCTATCAAGCCAACCAAGGCAACATAAGTAAGACTTCGAGAATACTCGGTATCAGCCGCAATACCATTTATCGAAAATTGAAAAGCTTGGGAATCCTCCAATAGGAAGATGAACCTAAGCTACTCAGAACCCAGCTCCACAAGTTGATTGAGCACTTCTTTGTCCAACACTGGGTGATGTTTGCTCGCTAGGATCAACACAATATCCACCGAAGGCAGTGGTGGCATATCTTCAAGAATTTTCAAGTCTGAAGTCACGCTGAGCTTACCCATCGCACCAATGGCTAATCCGGCTTTAACGATCGCTCGCTGCGCAGAAGCGGTATTGCTACACGCCAATAACTGATAAGGCGTACCTTGCTTAGTTAAACCATTCACTGCTGCAGCGTGATATTTACAGTCCGTTTGAAACAAGGCTAATGGAACAGGCTTGGAGCTATCAAACGCATAGTCAGGGCTGCTTATCCAAACACCCACATCATGTGTAAGCCAATAACCCTCTTCACTATCGGGCGCTCGGGTGACAATCGCCGCATCAAGCCTGCCGTCATCCAACCACTCTCTCAGCGTAATGCTGGGCAGGCTAAATATTTGGATTGAACAGGTGGGTTCCGCTTTCTGTAACAGGCGAATCACTTTTGGCAGAATGGTGTCGTTGTAGTCTTCAGGGCAGCCGAGTCGCAGAGGTTGTTTGTCTTCGTAACGCTTTACTTGCTTGAGGGCGGTGTTGTGGAGGGCGACCAACTGTTCGGCATGAGAACGCAGCGCTAAGCCAGCTTCAGTCAGTATTAAATTACGTCCTTCTTTCTGGAAAAGAGTGACGTTGAGTTCTTCTTCCAACTTACGCATCTGAGCACTGAATGCCGATTGGGTACGATTTATCTGTTTCGCTGCACGAGTGAAACTACTGGTTTCCACAAACGCGAGAAAGCCTCGCAAAGCATCAATATCCATATTGAAATCACCACCCATCGTTTTTATTAATGTATTGCATCAAAATTATCCGTTAGTACGCCGCAATACAATCCCCTAAGCTCAAATGCATGCCCCTAGGCTCAATACATACCCACTAAACGCAAGGAAGCAACTATGCAGCTTTATATTGGAAACCAGAACTACTCAACTTGGTCACTGCGCGCATGGCTAATATTCGACAACTACAACCTGAATGCGGAAGTCATCAAGCTCAAGCTATTCACCTCCGATTTTTACGACACTCTGGCGAAAGTGACGCCAACGGCCAAGGTTCCAACCCTAGTTGACGGTGACGTTGCTGTGTGGGATTCATTGGCCATTCTCGAATACGTTAACGACGCTCACTTGAACGACGTAGCATGGCCCAGTTCAGTGAAAGAACGCGCCCATGCCCGAGCAATTTCCGCCGAGATGCACTCTGGATTTTTTGCCGTCAGAAATGAAATGCCGATGAACTGCCGCGCGCAACGAAAGCTCACACTCAGTGAAGAAGCACTAAAAGACATCGCTCGTATCGATGCCATTTGGTCGACGCAGATTGAACAATACCCTGAAGGATGGTTGTTTGGTGAATGGTCGATTGCCGATGCGATGTTTGCACCTGTGGCTTTACGTGTAGAAACCTATGGCATCCAGCTTTCAAAGAAAGCATCGCAGTATCAACAACGCGTGCTTAACAGCCCATCAATACAAAAATGGTTGGCAGAGGCAAGCTTAGAAACCGATGTAGTTGAAGAGGACGAGGCAGGCAAGCCTGTATAAAATACAAAACACCCTTTCAAGGCTCACTAGTCTGTGAGCCTTTATTTAAACCTTAATAATTTGGTCGATTGTGATCACCGAATCACAATGTGCAGATGCGATTGTTTATATTCAACGAAACTCAAATCATTAAGATAAACATCATGTTACGAGCAACGATCGCATTACTCAGCGTGGCCAGCTTGGCCGTATCTGCCAATGTCACCCTTCCCTCTGGAGAAGACTGGATCAATCATGCCTCTGAAGGGCTCGCACCTTACTGGCTGATGCCTAGCGCTCAAGGAGAACCGGTAGGAAACTTCCCTACTTTCCGCTGTGATGACGGTACCTTGCTCGATGTTTCTGATGTGTGCCATGAACTAAACAAAGGCTGGATCACGCCACACTTTGGCAAAGAGTTTACGCGGATGAAGTCACGTCAAACTTATGCCTATGGCGTGCTCTACCACCTTAGTGGCGATAAGCAGGCTTTAGCGCTTGCCAAGCAAGGAGCCTACTACATCATTGATCAGCTAGAAGATAAGCAAAACGGCGGCTTTATCGGCTACACAAAAGAGGGAAAAGTAGGCCAGAATTGGCAGCAGCGTACTTCTCAAGATCAAGCGTATGCATTAGTTGGCCTTGCCATGTACTACTACCTGACCCAAGACAAAAAGGTAGAAGAAGCACTCATCGCCCAACAAGCTTTTATCTTTGATAAATATCGACTTAGCGACAACAGCGGTCTTGCTTGGGTACTCGCCGACGGTGAAGATGGCAGTGCAAAACGACGTGAACTGGTTGCGCAACTTGATCAAATAAACGGCTACCTGTTGTTAGTCGCTCCTCTGCTCAAAGAGCCCATCAAATCAAAATGGCTTGATGACTTAAACTGGCTCACGCAAGCCATGATTGACCAATACCATTCTGAAGATGAACAACGCTTCTACGGTGCAATTCACGATAAAGCAGCGATGATGCCGAATGCTAATCACAACGATTTTGGGCACACCATCAAAGCGTATTGGATGACTTACCTTACAGGCCAAACATTGAATAACTCTGAATGGAAAGAGTTTGGCATCAAAGGGATGAAACACACTCTCGTTCATGCGCAATATCAGAAAAATTTCGTGAGTGTATCCCAATATTATGGCGAAGAACTTCAGAAAGCGTGGAAAGGACAAGAGATTACTGGCTGGCAAAGCAGACCAGACACAAATTGGGCTTCATCATGGGAATGGGCGGAGCTTGATCAAGCAGCGATGACGGTTTCGCTGGTCGATGGTTCAATGAAAGACGTACTGCAATACACCCTACCCACCTTTCATGATGTATGGGTCGACCACAAATACGGCGGCGTGGGGCTTGATCCAAAACGCACCAAAGCTTTCCATTGGGGCAACGGTTATCACCAGTTTGAACATGCGCTGATTGGCTATTTGTTCGCTCAGCAAGTTGACGCCAAGCCAGCAGTATTGCATTACGCAAGGCCGACCAACAGCGAGATGCCAATGGAACCTTATTACTATCAAGGGGATGTGGTTAAGTTAGAGAACCTAGATGATGGGACACAAAAGGTCAGTTTCAATAACATTCGACCTTAGCGTTGGTTGTTTGTTCTAAATGGACTTGAGATTCAGGGCTACGGGGAATGGACAAGGTCAAAGAGTTAGCACAATAGTGATGTCGCAGACCAAACAAAAGCCGCTGTTGATGAAGTGACCCCGTAAAG
>NZ_JBFRTN010000106.1:0-1426 GCF_041474095.1 Vibrio sp. 10N.222.54.A3 | reverse complement strand
TGAAGTGACCCCGTAAAGTTGGACATTTCTGTTAAGCGGCTTTCAAGGCCTGAGTTCGATATTCTATCGGAGTCAGGCCTTTTAGTTTCACTTTTATACGTTTGGTATTGTAGTACTCGATGTATTCTTTAATTTGCTCTATCAGAGCATCTGCATCTTCAAAGCTTTGGTTGTGATACATCTCTGTTTTGAGTAAAGCAAAAAAGTTTTCAGCAACCGCATTATCCAAGCAGTTACCTTTTCTCGACATGCTTTGTGTTAACCCACTCTCCGCTACCTTTTTCTGATACTGTCGATGACGATATTGCCAACCTTGATCGCTATGTATAATTGGCTTTGAGTTGGGTTTGAGCTTTGATATGGCTTCCGTTAGCATATCCGTGACAAGCGGCAAGCAGGCATTTTTGGCCACTCTATAAGCCACTACCTCCTGAGTAAACAAGTCGACCACGGGAGACAAGTATACTTTCTGCTCTTTGACTTTGAACTCCGTGACATCAGTTACCCACTTTTCATCGGGTTGAGTCGCACTAAAATCTCTTTCAAGCAGGTTAGGAGCAGCTGTTCCAGACTCTCCTCGGTATGAACGATACTTTTTAATCCTGACCGTCGATTTAAGGTTGAGCTGAGCCATAAGCCTTTGAACCGTTTTGTGATTAAGCACGAACCCCTGATTTTTTAGTTCCAAGTGAATACGGCGGTAGCCGTATCGACCCTTATGTTCATGATAAATTGACTTTATCAACCGCAGCTCACGTTCGTAGCTATTTGGGCGCTTGTTTGTTTGAGCTTGATAATAAAAGACACTTTTTGCCAGCTGTAGAGTCTGCAGTAAGTGCTTCAGCGGGTACTTGCCTTTAAGAGTTAGAGCTATGACCGCTTTTTCTTTGTTCGACGGTTTTTTTCCTGCTCCAACTCTTCCAACTTTTTTAGAACGGCATTCTCGGTTCGTAAGTAGACCAACTCCTCTTTTAGCTCCTCAAGTGTCATTTCATTATCAGGCTTAGTGGTACGTTGAGGTTGCTGTTTCATTGAGGGTCTTCCTTTCTGGCGCATTTTGAGCCCCTTGATACCGAGCTCATTAAATCTTTTGAGCCAGACAGAGAGTATCCCAGGGGATGAGAGGTTTAATACAGCGCTAGTGTGCGTGAGAGACCATTCATTCGTCCACATTAAATTCAATGCTTTTCGTTTTGTTTGAGCAGTCGCGGCATGCTTAGTTGGTAAAAATGAATCAGTACCATGGATGGCAAAGACTTGAGCCCAATACCGTATCTGCCTTGAAGAAATTGAATATTGTTTTGCTAAATAGAGAGATGACGTGCCATCTAAGTATTGCTTAGCAATGATACATTTTAGCTCACGGCTATATTTGGACATAAAAAGACCCCCAATAATTGGTGTCCAACTATTGGGGGTCAGTTCA
>NZ_JBFRTN010000105.1:0-2289 GCF_041474095.1 Vibrio sp. 10N.222.54.A3 | reverse complement strand
TAACAAATAAGGATTAAGGTGTTGCGCAGCCAACACTAAATCCCGAGTGTTGAACAAGCCCGCAGCCACTTTATTAAGTAAATTGTACCATTGGATTGGAAGGGCATATCGCCTTGATACTTTTCTCAAGGCGAGCGAGGCCAAGATAAGGTTGCGATAGCAATCTTATCAATCAGTTAGCTGTTTTCTATTTCTTTCGTCGTCACATCTCCTCTGATTTCGTCAATGCCATTCTCCTTATTATCAATGCCTTTCGGCTAGATGGGTCGACTCACTCCAACACACGCCATCTGATGCTGACAGCAAGGGCATACTCGTATTGCTTTGGTTCTTGTCGGTGCGGTTAGCGGCGGCATTATATAGAGCAAGTTCAATAACAGCAGTTGAATGCGGGCTCTTAAGGCGTGTGCTTGACCGCGCAAAAAACCGTAATCTCTTACTCGCTGTAACCCTTTGGGTAGCACGTGTTGCAAAATGAGCAACAAGAACTTCAGAGTGGGTAAAGTGCGCGTTTGCCATGTTTTAGTCTGACTGTTTTTATAGCGGAAGGTGACCGTGTCATCGGTGATATGGATGATGTCTTCATCAGGCAGAACACCGCGATAGAGGTAGCGAGACAAATAATTGAGCGCAGCCTGACCGTACCCCACTTGTCTGCAATCGACCACCCATTGTTTGGGAATGCCACTCGGCAGCCACAACGCTGGGTGTTGATTAATGGCTTCTAGCATTCTTGCTCGCCATACTTTGGCTAAAGCAAACGCGTTAAAAAGGTAATGCTTGTTGCCTTTGTACCACGCTTGCCTTGATGCATCGTATTGGCCTGCCGCCACGATAATGTGCAGATGTGGGTGCAAGTTTCGTTGTCGGCTGTGAGTATGCAACACGGCGGTAAAACCAAGTTCACCTTGCCGTTGTCGGTTGGAAAAATCCTTTAATACCCCTGATGCCACCTTAAACATACCGTTATATATCGCTTTAGGTTGATGTCTTGCTAAGACCCTTAGTTGATACGGCAAAGTAAAGGTCACCATGAAATAGTGAACAGGTAACCGCTTTTTCTGCTGACGTTGAAGCCAGTCAGAAGTGGTGCGTTGTTGGCATTGAGGGCAATGACGATGACCACAAGAAAGCGGTAATCGGTCATCGTGATGACAGTGACTGCAGAACCATTGTGAGCGACCTTGTTGCTCTGTTTTGCAACGGAGCATCGCCCCAATGGCGCGATGCATATCGCCATTCATCTGCGCATAATAGTGACGCTTAAGCGCAGAGTGATGTTGGCGAAGCAGTTCAATAAAGGTACTCATGTAATGCTCCCCGTTAAGTCTAGAGCATCCGTTAATTGGTTGATGGCCATTGCCGCATCACGCTGCTTTATCTGAGTCATTCGGGTGTATCGTGCCGTGGTGTTGAGGCTTGCATGACCGAGCAGTGATTGCAGTGAACGCAGGTCGACTCCTTGCTCAAGTAAGTGCGTCGCGAAGCAATGTCTAAGTGAGTGGGGGCTGGCGTGTTTTTGGATCCCGCACTCTTTGAGCACAAGTTTCATGGTTTTTTGAATACCGCCTCTGTCCATCGGCGTGTTGCGACACTGCCCAAGTCCAGGAAATAAGTAGTAAGGGTGCTTATGGGCAAGCCAATGTACGCGAAGAGCTTTAAGCGTTCGCAGCGGAAGCGGCACCATTCGGTCTTTTCCGCCTTTTCCTTCCCGTATGTGAACGCGCATTGTTTGGCTGTCGATATCGTGAACCGTGAGGTTCAGTCCTTCACCAAGGCGCAACCCCATGCTGTACAGAGTAAGAAAAAACACTTGATAACGTGTCTGTCGAGTGTGGCTAATCAGCGAGCTGACTTGTTGCGGTGTCAGTATGTCGGGCAGTCGTTTTACTTGTGGCGGCTTGACGATATTGAGCCATTCCCACTGTTTATCGAGCGTGTAGCGATAGAAAAACTGCAAGCCATTACGATCGAGTTTAATGGTGCTCCACGAGTGGGTTTGAATAAGAGACGCGAAGAACTGTTTGAGGTCAGAGGTCGTTAATGTATCAGGGGCTCGGTCGAAATGAGCGGTGATCCGACGAACCGCACGAGAATAGGCATCGATCGTCGCAGGTCGTTTACCTTGCAGCTTTAGGTTGGTAAGGTGTTGTTCATAAAGGGTGTTGTAGCGTTTTAAGTCATCGGGTTTCATGGGGTTACTCCTGTGAACGACCATCAGGGTGATGGTGTTACAAGAGTATGGTTTGCACTCGTTTTACTCTGCCGCGTAGCGGCTTCGTTCAACAA
>NZ_JBFRTN010000104.1:0-659 GCF_041474095.1 Vibrio sp. 10N.222.54.A3 | reverse complement strand
CCACAACGTTGGGTGTTGATTAATGGCCTCTAGCATTCTTGCTCGCCATACTTTGGCCAAAGCAAACGCGTTGAAGAGGTAATGCTTGTTGCCTTTGTGCCACGTTTGCCTCGACGCGTCGTATTGGCCTGCCGCCACGATAATGTGCAGATGTGGGTGCAAGTTTCGTTGTCGGCTGTGAGTATGCAACACGGCGGTAAAACCAAGTTCACCTTGCCGTTGTCGGTTGGCAAAATCCTTTAATACCCCTGATGCCACCTTAAACATACCGTTATATATCGCTTTAGGTTGATGTCTTGCCAGCACTCTCAATTGATACGGTAAAGTGAAGGTCACCATGAAATAGTGAACAGGTAACCGTTTTTGCTGTTGACGCTGTAGCCAGTCAGAAGTGGTGCGTTGTTGGCATTGAGGGCAATGGCGATGACCACAAGAAAGAGGCAATCGGTCATCGTGATGGCAGTGACTGCAGAACCATTGTGAGCGTCCTTGTTGCTCTGTTTTGCAACGGAGCATCGCCCAAATAGCTCGATGCATATCGCCATTTATCTGCGCATGATAGTGATGCTTAAGCGCACGATGATGCTGGCGAAGCAGTTCAATGAAAGTACTCATTTTATGCTCCATGTTAAGTCTAGATCATCCGTTAATTGGTTGAT
>NZ_JBFRTN010000103.1:0-15927 GCF_041474095.1 Vibrio sp. 10N.222.54.A3 | reverse complement strand
AGAATTGACCCTGCCCGAGAGTGAATCAATGACCACTGGCTAACCGTAAAGAGTCTAACCAAGACATTGAAATGGAATCCTGAGCGGTACAGCCCTTCTTAAAAACAAAAAAAATAAATATAAATTTCCAAAAATCATCTCAAGCCGAACGGTACTACCCAAGATTGAGTCGTTGCCCGAGACGGTTCAATTTCTCGGGGTGACAATGAATATGAATTAATTACTAAACAATCTAGAAAATGGTGTTCAAGCCAATTGTCTTTGACGGATTCTCAACTCACGATGACCAGCGGATTCTCGGTTAAAAGACCGGCGCTGGTGCCGCGTCATGCCATCCCGTGTCAGTGCGAGACATGCGGGATTAATTCCCACGCCAGAGCGAGCGCCTGGGTACTAGTCATCGGCCGTTTCCAAGGCAGGGAGCTGGTGGCAGGTCATAACGTCCAGTGTCGGTCAGAGATATTGAACTTGGATATTAGTTACCAGCGAGCCCCGGTCCGTGCATTCATCTCCAGCAGGTAATCGGGTGATAAACCGACGCTGGTGCTGCGTCATAACATCCCGTGTCAGTGCGAGACATGGGGAAATGATACTTACGCCGGAGCGAGCGCCTGGGTACTGGTCATCCGCCGAGTCCCATCGCCCGGTTCCCAGCCGAGGAGCCGGTGCCGGGTCATAACATTCAGTGTCGGTCAGAGATATTGAGCTTGGATATTTGTTTCCAGCGAGGCCCTGGTGATAATCACGACCAGCAGGTTCTCGGGTGATAAACCGGCGCTGGTGCCGGGACACATCATCCCGTGTCAGTGCAAGACATGGGAATCGACATCTGCGCCGGAAGAAATTCTTGGGTGCTGGTCATCCGCCGGTTCCCAGCCGAGGAGCTGGTGGAAAGTCATTAGTTCCAATGTCATTCAGAGAAATTGAGTTGAGCGACTGCACGAGCTCGAATCGTTGGTCACCAGCTGAATTCCACGAACGCTGGTCATGTCTAGTCCCCCTTCCCTGTCATAGCGAGACAAAGTGTTAGGCTGAACAAATTCAAATTCGTGGATACGACTTTCATGATTGAACCATTGTTCATACCAACGTAAACACCCGCAGACCTGCCCTATTCGGAAAGCAATTCTGAAATCTATTAGCGAAAATTCGTCCCTTATTTGAAAAAACGTCGATTTATTTCATGCAGTATCAACCAATACCCCATTTGGGAAGGAGACAGGGTTTATGCATGAACAGGCGGATGTCCTTGACGTTCAAACAGACGAACTTGATGTTCTTACTGAGGACATTGAGGCTGATGTTCAGGTTAAAAAAGACGATATCCATGCAGATTTAAAATTGGGTTTGATCACCAAGAACCTAAAACGTAATGCAATGGAACTGAAGGCGGTCTATGCCGAAGCCGGTGAACTTATAGCCGAAATGGAAGACTTGGCTGACAAGTATTACCGAAAACCTCAGCTCGAACAGAACCATGTAATTATCAAAGACAATTCTTACAACCGTAGAAGCACGTTCGCCAATACAGGCCATGTACTGATTGGGACTAAGTATTACACCAAAGACAGAGACGGTTGGGAGATGGTGATGTGTTTTGAACTTCGAATGCGTGACATGAGCCGCTTAAACAAAACAACAAAAAAGAAGGCGTATCACTTTGATCCCGATAAGAAGATTCCGAATTCAGAGAAATACTATGAAATTCCTAAGTTCGCGACGAAGTACGAGAACAAGTCAGAGAACAAGATTCCCTACAAAGTGCTGACCCACCCTTTTTCCAAATCACAATGTAAAAAATACATGAGGGATTGGGAATTAAAGCTGTTCCTAGCATTTAAGAAAATCATCAGTCCACCCACACGACGTTACCTCGGATTAAGGGAGCGCTATAAAACGCTTCGAGAGGAACGACGCGTATTACTCAGCATTTTCATTGCAGATAGAGGGCTCCCACTAAGCAGGGAATACAACCGAAAAATAGGCGAGCTAGAAAAGGTCATCGCTGACCATTACCCAGAACTCATCAATCTCTAAGGAGAATCACCATGGCTGAATTTAAGCAAATGCGACGCCACATCCCCGTTTCAATCGTGTGTCGAAGCGAGACAATGTACCGCTACTTAGGTCAAAAAGGCGGTCAATTGGTTGGCGCAACACAACGAATTGCGACGCTGTACGAGTCCACCGAAGACAACGATGAAAACCGTGATGCGGTAGTGTCTATCTTTGAAACCAACTTTGAACATTTGGAAGAAGGTCAAGGTGAGTTTGCAAGACAGGCTGATGCAGTGAAGCGTAAATACCGCAAACAAAATCGCAATGTACCTTTTCCTGAAATCGAAGTACCAGATAACCACAAAGTCGTCATCGATGTGACCCACCCTGTCTTCCAACGTGTGTTGCAGGTCATTCGAAAGTTCGACAACTCGATGGCGGTCATGGAAGTACTTTGGATGGTAGGCGATGTCGACGAAGAACGTTACAAGTACGCGAAAATCAAACTCGCTTCTACGATGTCGCGCTTCTCTAACGACGTGTTCCGTATTACCAACCAACTTCGCTCGCTAGACACTGGTCGCGGCACAACACACCAACGCGTTAATCAACAAATCAATCAAAAGTTGAAACCAGTAGAGGTGGTTAAAGAGGTCACCGATGAGCAGCCAGATAACGTGTCGGCTCCATTGAATGAAGCTGAAACTGAGCAAGAAGCAGAACCGGTGGATATTCATGCTGGTGGCGCTGAGATATTAGGCGAAGACGAAGACCCACTGAGTGCGGAAGAAATTCAAACCGTAATAACTCAAAAATCCGATGAGTCACTACAGGAATCAGCTTAATGCGAATGTTTGATGGCGTCAGATCAAAATTAACTCAAAGTGCAATTATCGTAAAAGAGAAATTGCGCTTGAAAACTGGTGAGCTGCATGAGGAGTTCGCCAGTGAAACTATTTTGAAGCAGCAGCAGGAGATCACACGCTTGCAGAAAGAAGTCGCAAGCATGATCAAATACCCGCCGACGCCAGATGGTGTCCCTGTCTTAACGAAGGGGGACATTTTATTCGCTTATAGAGGCATTATTAAGGAAACCTTCCTTGCCGTAGGCATGCTCGAAGGTACAGATAAAAACCTGACTCCATGCTTTATGAACACGTACATGCACGCGATCCGTTCTGTGATTTCATTTTTCCACCTACTGCCTGCTAGTGAGTACCATCATCACAATGAAGTTGGCGGCCTACTTCGTCATTCATTAGATGTTGCCTTAATGACCTTAAGAATGTCGAAGGGCTCTCGGCCTTTGGCTATCGGATTCCAAGATGAGGAGATGCTACGAGAACCGCGATGGCGCTTTGCCGCATGGTTAACAGGTTTGTTGCATGATGCAGGGAAAGTCATTTCTGACATGAGGGTTTCGGGGAAAGAGCTGGATACTACCTGGAACCCACAAATTGAAACCATTTACGAATTCAGTGAAAAATACGGTATTGACCGCTACACCGTTAGCTGGAATCCACGCCGTGCTAATCATTACCATGAGAAGCTGTCAGTGCTGTTATTAGACAGAGTTCTGAGTGACACAGCAAAGCGCTGGTTATATCAATCTAACGATAACCTTTCAGGACCAATCATTGACGCGCTGCAGAATTATGCCCGTAAGGAAGGGTATATCGAGAAACCATTGCGCCGTGCCGATGCGCTCAGTGCCGAACGAGATCGTAGAACCCAATTCCACAAACTCATCGGACAGCGTAAAGCCGGTAAGAGTCACGGCATTATCTCGGCCATCCGTGATTTACGAAAAAACCGTTGGAACAAAGTCAATGAAATCGGTGCTCGCATGTATGTCATTGATGGGGAGGTATATCTCGATTACCGAAATGGCGTGCAAGACATCATCAGCCACATGAACGCCAATTCTAGCAACTCGGGTCACCTAGCCAGAATTGAATCCAACATTGGTATTGTGGTTCAGGAGATGGAAGAGCTAGGTATTGTGGAGCCGATGCACGAAGAGTCAGACTTTGTGAGGCTCACATTTACAGCGAAGCAAGGGAAGATGCGACAAGTTGATATCGTTCGTATCAGTTATCCAGATTTGGTCTTCGAAGGTGAATTACGCCCACCTAACCTTAAAGACTGTTACATCGAATTTTCTAGCATGGGCGAACGCTTAACAATCGACGCCAAAGGCAGCTTGGATTATACCGAGCCAAAAGATAACCCATTTCAGACCCTTTATAACTTGGACCCAGAGCAAGGCTCCCAAGTGAATCGTAATAAGGCTCGTTCGTTGAATTTGCCGGGGCTACCAAAACCACCTGAAGAACTCATGCAAGCTGCTGAAAATCAATCACCGACAACGACCCCGCAGCAGATCAATGCACCAGCACCGGCCAACACGAGCAACGATGGGAAGCCAGCAACAGCGACACCTGCTCAAAACAACGTACCTGCGCAGAAACCAGCACCCAAACCACAAGCAACGAAAAAGCCAGCAACGAAAAAAGCAGCGACTAAGACGAACACCACAAAGGCAAACTCACCGTCAAAGACAAGGGGGCCAACAATCGTGTTCGAAAATGAAACAAATCAGTCGGTGGAAGAAAACAATGCGGCACCTAGTGTATGGGATGGCATGAACATCAACGCAGCTGACGACAAACCGGTTCAGGCACCGTCGTCCAAACCTCTAGCCACCGCAGCTAAAGGGCGTAAGTCCCAAACACAGAAAGCACCGCAAAGAGCTTCCGCTTTAAAAAATGTGTCTGATAAAGACCTAAGAACCTTGTGTTATGTGATGGCATGGGCGCTATCCAATGGTAGGACCGATGGTGATTCCATTGTCAGCTACAGCTCAAGAAATGCGATCTACGCGCACAAAACGTGGGTTCTTTGTCTTGTAGAGATGACCAACATGGAAATAAATACAACGGCCTTTTTTGACCGCTTCGGAGATGACATAGAGCCAGGGAAAGTATTGGGCATTGACGCGACAGAGCACATCAAGTTGGACAGCAGTTGCGTCAAAGCCTTCGCAGAGCTGTTCGGTGTGGGCGAAAAGCTGTTCTTAGATCAAATTAAAAATTTCAATGACTATGGTAGGCCGGAGCGTATGGATAACCTCGATTTCTTTGCAGGAAAGCTCACCATTAACAGCGAGCAAGAGAAGTTAATTTTAGATTCAAACCTCGCCAAAGAATTGAACTTAATTGCTAATGGAGTCGCTTCTGATGTTTAAGTCAAAGACAAAACCCCTGTATGACGATATTCAAGACTACTTCCGTGAAGTGTTTGAGATACAACAAGCTCGCGCATGGCTGGCTTCGGGTGCTTTTTTCAGTGTCGCTGGTGGATATCAAGCATTGTACAACCTATTCACTGAGACACCGGCTCCCGATACGGTGATGCTGACAGGGCTAGGTATGGCCACCAGCTTTGTCATGGCCGCAAAACGATCTTCTGAAGCATGGCCAATTCTAAAGATGCAAGCTCGATTGTGTTCAAACAAACTGGATATAGAGTCTTTGGAAGACACTCGAAAGAAGGCAGAAAAATACAAAGACCGCATGTACTTAGGGACCGGCTTTAATTGGGGGCCTGAGCACGCCATCAATATGTATAAAATCAACGCCCTCCCTTCTGCACGCCGCGACCAAAAAGTGCCTTTATATTTAAGGAAGTTTATCCCCTATAACCCTGATCTGAACGAAGCATTAGGTGGGGAGCCATTCCTCATGGCCTTGGGCAACGAGAAAGCTGTGACTGTGCATTATGATGTAGGCCGCGCACACACAATCATCTACGGCGTTCCGGGCTCTGGCAAAACAACGTTGTTAAAGTTAATCGCATTAAACAAACTGTGGTCAAAGCGAAAATGCTTGCTCATCATCATCGACCCAAAAAATACGCCGGAAATGCGAAATGGGTTGAAAGCAGAGATGGTTCGTCAGGGTAAAGGGGACCAGTTCTACTATTTTGCCCCCGCACGGCCATCAGAGTCTGTCGTTGTTGATTGCCTAGCCAACTATAACCGAACATCGGAACTGGCAACCCGTGTCGTTGAATGTATTCCAACGGGCGGCTCTTCTGGGGAAGTATTTAAACAATTCTGTTGGGAACGTGTAAACCAAATTACTCAGGCAGCGGAATACATCGGTGAACGACTCACACTTCGTACCCTTCATTACTACCTGCGTGAAGGTCTAGTTCGTCTGGTAGAGAAAACGTGTGAAACGTACTTCAGTCAAGAAATAGGTGTGGACTGGAAAGCCCAAATGAACGGTCGCATCAAGGCCATGGGCTCGCAAGACTGGCTTGAAAATATGATCATGTATTATTCCGATGTCATGGCCAAAGACAAACCTTGCTCTCAACTTTCAGGGATCATTGACGCCTTCCATAAAAAGTCATCTGAAGTGAGCACCAAAACTGGCTCATTGAATGCAATTCTGGAACAACTTTGTTCGGCGCCTCTAGATACTTTGTTGTCCCCTGATTTAAATAATTTGTCGGACAACCAACCGAACGTCGTTAATTTACGCGAGTTATCAAACACAGGTGGAGTGCTGTACTGCGCCACAGACGGTTTAACAGACCCAGTGATTTCAGGCACCTTATCGAAGCTTGTGTCGGCAGCTGCAGCGGCATCGTCAGCTGAACGTTATAACTTTGGTACAGGAGAAGAGCCAGAGGTTTGCTTTATGGTTGATGAAGCCCATAACGCGCTTAATGATCCAATCCTGAATTTACTCGCCGTCGGTCGTCAATCCAAATACGAACTGTACTTAAGTACCCAGTCCATGCCCGACATCGTAGAAAAAACCTCGCAAGCGACCGCCGATAGGATAACCGAGCTGTGTGCCAATACCATCGCCATGCGATGTGAAGGCAAAGTAACTCGTGAATATGTATCAGAAAAGATGGGGGCTGCCGATCTAAGAAAGCATCAAAAGATGATTTCAAACAGCGCCTCAACACAAGATTCCGTCTCTTCATTCAATTCAGGTTCTGGTGTACGTGAGTCATCAGAAGAGCGCAGTTTATTTCCACCGTTCATGGTATCGGCCTTACCCAATTTACAAGCTATATGCAGCTTCTCAAATGGAAATAAAACCCTACTCCGCCTGCCTGTAGAGCCACGTTAAGGAAATATTATGAAAGTATCGACCAAATTCAAAAAAATTACTGCCAGCGTTTATCTGAATCGAACGATCGATAAAGAGTTGAGCGAGCGATTGAATTATCAAGCGTTTATTTGGCCGTCTCTTGGTGAGGTTCAAATGCGAGTAGTGAGGTTATTCGGTGACGTTGTGCCAGCTTCTTTCAATGAAGGAGAAGAAGAACTCTTACTTGACGTGGTATTGCGAGAGATGGCCGATACATGGGATGAGCATTATGAAACACACGGCAAGGAAGTCGCCTTCAAGCACATCTTTTTGAAAGTGTTTGACCGAACCTCAGAACTGTTCAAAGTCATGGTCACATCAGAAGACACAAAGGCAGGCTGCGACCTAATCTGGGACCCGATTCGCTGTTCATTTTCAGACTTTGCTACGTCCAGCCGCGTATGTTGCATGGAAGTCATTGACAGAAAACTAACCTCAGAGAGCGAGAAACATTGTCGCCAACTGAGCCTGTTACTGCTCCCTCAACTCTTCGGTCGTCCTGAACTCAATACAATGGGTATCGCACCCTACGCCTTCGAAGATCCTCGCTCGGTGAATTTGTTAGACCTGTTACTCAAACCTGAAAAGATATTGGAGGCTGCTCATGGCGCATGATACCCAATCTTTTATCGACGAAGGTAACAAAGCCCTACTCGGTGATGGTGTCTCGATACTAAACCCGTGGGTAAGACTGGGGTTTATGATCTGGTTATTTTCTTTGTTGTATTGCTGGTTTGGTATGTCAGCGGAGCAATTTAGAGCCGACGTCATCGATGAGGTGTCCATTGTTCAGTCGACAATGACCGAAGAGCAATCAGAAATAGTGTTCGACCGTGTAAACGGTCAATACCAGACGACGATGGTCGATACGGGCATCTCCAATGTCATTGATAGATTTTATATCAAACCTGAAAAAACAAATGGGTCCGGGGTCTTTATTGCAGGCATATCAGAGCGGCTGGTGGATAACACAAAGATGTGGTGGTATCGCAGCATACTTCGACTGAACGTACTCATGGAATGGCTTCTTTTAGGCGGGGTGCTTATCTTCGCGTTCATGAGTGATTCTTACTACGAATATCGTAAGCGAATCTACGCCTTTACACAGCACAACGTGAAAATAGCGGCACTGGCCTTTCGCATGATATTCATCATTCTCTTTTCACTATGGGTCTTCCTTGTTGTCCCCATCATTGATGGCGGATTCTGGCGATATTTACCCCTATTTTTCATTGGTTTATGCATCCTATTAACCACCACGATCATGCGTGAATTCCAACGCTTTTAAACAGACATAGGTAATCAATAACATGCGGATATTTAAAAAGAAGAATCAAGAACCAAAGTCATTGAGAGAAAACCTCAAAGAGTTTACGCAGCGATACCGGTCTATTCACAACCTAAATCGGATTAAGGTTGGTTTCATTGTCTTTGGTGTACTGTTTGCCGTTGGTCAAACCATATATAGAAGCCATTACTTCAATATGCCAGTGCCACATATCGCCTTAATCCAATTAGAGGGAGCGGTAGAAAGAGGCAGCCCTACCGCTGACGGCACCATACTTTCAGAAAGCATCAGGAAAGCAATGAAAGACCCTCTCGCGCACGCGATTTTAATCGAAGCCAATTCACCTGGTGGGAGTCCCGTGCAGGCAGAGATTTTACATCGCACCTTAATGTCCATGAGAGAAACGACAAATAAGCCGGTCTATTTTTCGATAGGAGAAATGTGTGCTTCTGCGTGTTTATACATCAGCTCTTCCGCTGACAAGGTGTATGCACATAGAAATTCATTGATTGGCAGTGTCGGGGTACGAATGGATACATGGGGGTTCGACAAACTCATTGAACAAGTTCAAGTTCAAAGACGAACGTACACGGCGGGTAGAAACAAAGCGCTTTTGGACCCATTTTTACCTGAAAACCCAGAAGCAACAAAGCACATTGAGACGCATGTCCTCCAGCCGCTGTTCGAAGAATTTAAAGATGCCTTGATTGAAGGTAGAGGCGAGAAATTGATGACGGATAACCCGGACATCTTTACCGGTTACATCTGGACCGGGGCTGAAGCTGTCGATATAGGCTTTGCAGACGAAGTGAAAACGCATTTCGAGATCCGTGAAGGACTAAGAGATGAATACCAAGTCACGGACATACAGAACTACACCAAAGCTAAATTCAGCATGATGAAGATTCTGAGCTCGGACTTTTGGGCAGAAGTTCTGGTTAAAACCGCCATCAAGCTGCGTGCAGATACCGAGCTGGAATTGAAATAGACGTCATGCTGGTTAAAAGCTGGCACTTGTCAGGGAAAGTGACATCAGGATTGCTTCTGTGATGTCACTCTCCCTGAATATCAAGTGAAATGGATGACATGATTGCGAAGAGCGTGCTTTCAATGTCGTTCAAAGACAATATTCACGCAGGTGGTGGAGTGATGGCAAAGGAGCCTACCCCTGTATGCGATAACATAAAATGTTATTGTTGAATAATATTTGAGCAGGGTAACTGAAGTATCTTCATATACTGGATGCGTTTCAGTTCGTGGAGTACCAACAAGCACGTAATCGAAGGGTGTGATGTATGTTGTGTTTCTTTTATTCGCAATGGCAAATGCTACAAAGATTGATCTTGTGCCAATAAATGTGACCGGATTCAAACAACGAATGATTTGAGTCAATGAAATTATCAACTTGGCTAGAGCAATTGCATAAGCCATTGATATTTCTATAAACAAAAGCATTCACTCATTAGATAGCTGTAAGCCCTTTCATTACACGGGATTATGCACATGATCCGGTAAGACGTTTATTAAAGATGCCTATTTGCCAATAGCAGATCCCTTAATTACTATATTCAAAACTATGAGAAAATTATCACTCCAATCTTATTGCAGTTAGGTGGCTTATGAGTAACAAAAAACAGGGACGTGACAACAAAGCAAGCACTGATGAACTCAATTTGACGCATCTGCTTCCTACACCTAACGGTAATGATGTTCGCGACGAAGTAAATGCGATTTTCCACAAAATGTCATGTTCTGAGCATGAAACCAATAAATTTGACGCTGAATGCTGCAAGAAGGTAGCGGATAAATTGACGCACCTCTATGCGTCAAGAGGGATCATTAGCGGTGACTTAACTGAGCATCATAAGCAAATCGTGGATTTTTCTCCTGAAGTGGAGCTGCAGCGCTATTTAGAAGGCCAAGCAGAAGATGAGCTTTTATGTAGCGCTCAGTGCCAATCATCAAACCACCAGCCGAATGCCTCACCGCCTGAGTACCCAATTGACACACTCAATGATCGGATTCTTGCGATTGTTGCAGAAGGTAAATACCTAGAAAGTCGCATGAAAGAACTCGGCGCAAAGGGTGGTGGTATTAGTACGATGAAGCGTTCGATTAAATACAAGTTACCCGATTGGGTTCTTAAGCATTGTGATGTGATTAGCGAGATCCACTTCAAGGCACTCCATAGACTGGATTACAATGTCAGTCGACAAGAGACAGAATCTTTCTTGGAAGCGTGTTCGCAGTTAAGAGCAGGGTTCTTTTGCGTAGACGATAACCGAGATGAGCAATAACCATGATCTGATGAGACTGTTCATCGTCAGCGCATGTAAATACCCATCCCCTATCTTCGTTAATCTAAGAGCGCGTTAACTCACTCAGGTCGTATTCAAAGTTCAGAGCCGAGTGGTGTAGGACACTGGCCGTTGTCTCTGCGCGAAGACTGGCCACAAATAAAGTTACGTTGTGTGCAACTTCTGCTTTATTCTCGACATTATAAGACCGTGATGTTCTCTTCCGCTTCGACGTCCTTACTCCAAATTCATCAGATGTAAACTCAGTCCAAGATACGTCGAATACTGGGTATGGCTTTCCTCTACTGACTCGTTGTGTTTCTCTCACTGACACTTGGCACCCATACTTAAGCTTCTTTACCCATCGTGGGTACGCGAGAATTAATGCAGCTCGCATGTCGCCATAAATATACGCGAGTTGCGCTTTAACGTATGTTTCTGCACTGCTTTAGGGGATTGATAACGAGAGGTAGAGAAATACTCACTGTCAGTGGCCTTTTCAGACCAAACAGTCGGGATCTGAATAAAGTAAGATCCCGCCCGTTTACTGCATGGAAATACATAGCTATTCATGGGTTGAAATTGTCCATCCTTGGTCAAATAACAGTCGTAATATGGAGAAATGGATGTTCTTCTATCTAGTTGTATAAGTTTTCGATCTGTTGCACATCAAAGAAGATGCTTTGATACTTTTTCCATTTTGAGTCGACGTGCTCTTGCCACGGAAAGCGGCCATTTGGGTCGGGTAAAACCAGTTGAAACATCGGAATTTGCTTGTCGGTCATGTCCAGCGTGGTTTCAGCAACGGTGAACGTACCATCATGCATATGCTCTTGAGATACTTTAACCAATGCAACCGGCACATTGAATACCTCTTCAACATAAGTGATAGGTTCATCTAACTCAATCACGCGTTCTTTGATGTGTTGAGCAAAATGGTTTCCGAAGAAGTGCATTTGTTCTGGACTTAAGCCGGTAATGGCGATCTCGAATGCGTTATCTGTACTGACCGACACGCCAACGGAGTACACATACTCTTCACCCTTTGGGCTTGCCGTCATAATGAACGTTGCCTCACCGTCTTTTAATGATGCTACAACTGAATCCATAACATTTAAACGTTCCATAATCATCTCTCTCATTGTGGGGATGGGAGTATTATGTAAGTCCGTTTCTTCGTATCCCCCCGATAGTTGAATCGTCCGATAGTTCAAAAGGGTTCAGTGGGTAAACGGGGGGTAAAATAGAAACCCGTTCAAGTCAAAAAGCCATGAAACATGACTCATTAGATTTCACCGTTGCACAATTTACTTGAATGAAGATTCCAAATGAAAATGTAATAAAGTCTCCATTATGAGAATCAATCCAAAACATACCAAATTTTGTTGAAGAATTCAGGGGATCTTGGTAAACAGATATTAATGCAATTGAGTGCATTATCATTTGCCACTTAGCAAGGCGTTAATAATTGATAGAATGGTTTTGTTTCGAGTTAACGGAAACTTTAATGGTTTAGTATATTGTTACCTTTATTCAAAATTTTATACTAAGTCTTAAAATTCTTTCCGTTAATTGACATATTGTACCACACTCATCTGCATACTGTTTTACATGGACGGACACTGTACGACAGTAGCAACAAGTCCAAAAACTAAAAAATGCTATAATTTGATAACAAAAATAATAATAAGAGCACTCACATTTTTATAGCGAATGTGGTTGTTTTAAAGCCTTGTTTTACCGAAGGTTTTAAGAAAAGAAAAAACTAACTACGTCAAACGTTGCAAACAGTAGATATATCAAAAGTAAAGGAGTGTACGTCTACGCATTTCCTAAACATTTATAGCCATTCGAAAGTTTGGTTTAACTAAAGATAAGAATACTAAGTTAATATTATGCAACTACATCATACGCACGAGTTAAACACCACATCGAATCCATTTGAAACATTTGATGAAAACATCATTATGTTTTTGGAACATTATCAGATCCTCGATTTCAGTTTTGAGTCGTTGAAATCCTTTTTGAAAGCAGAGTATTGTGCGGCAAAGAAAACCGCTTCTTTAAACTTAACGTATCAAGAATGGGCGTCAAAGAACGACGAATATGTGTCGACCGTTTCTTCTTACTTCATTTATAAAAATTGGTTAATGAAATACGCGCCAACGGAATCTAACCAATTGGTCACGCTGCATTAACTGAACGCGTAAAAGCCCAAACATCTCACCGATATTTGGGCTTTTTCTTTGCCTGTCCCTACCCGATTTCATGTCATATACATGGTTTCTTTCTAACCCTCCGGTGATTCCATATTAAAACAGACCTTTCTTTGTTTTCTTGAAATGACATCGATCTGCTGAATGACGACGCTGGCCGGAAGCGCAGGTTTTCCCCTACATACTCAAGATGCTGTAACTTCAAAAGCAATTGAATTAAAAATGCCTTGCATAACAGTTCAGATATCTCTTCGACACACACCGTTAAGTGGTCCAAAGGGCTCGATTTGTCGAGGTGATCAAAGTATTCATTTTCGATGAACGACAGGGTGACAGCCCCAGAACCCACACAAGGTTCATATAACGATATTGCCCCACTATCTTCATTCATACCTGCGCGATTCAAGCCAGCTAAGAGCTTTGCCAGCGCGATTGGTGTTGGGAAAAAATCGTTGGTGTGCGCCAAGCTGGAGTATTTGGATAACAAGTCCCCAAGAACATCCGTCTCGCCTTCTTCTATGGCCAACTTGCATATCAAGTGCGTCATCAGCTGACAATCCTTCTGGATATCAGGGACGGACAACTGTTCAATAACCGTCTCGCTCGGTGGGTACATCTCGGTATGTAAGAAACACCAATAGTCGATGAACATATCGAGAAATGAATGGGTCCCAAATTGATACCGCATACTTTCAATGACATTATTCAATTGCTTCTTCAGATCCTTACTCATGCGGTTCTCTCCCAATATTTCATCGTATTTGGGTCAACGCACAGCGCCATGTCTAGCCACTCTCCAAGCGCATCATCGCAATAAAAACGAAAACTGAATGCACAAGACTGCTGCTCTAAGTTGCCACGAATGTCGGTAAACCCTTCACTCGACACCGACACCTTGAGGTGTCTGGAATCTTCAGAGAAACTAAGTTGGTACTTATCCATATACGCTAACAGTGCAAACGGATCATCGAACTGGCCATGTATCGCGAAGAACCTCCCTTGTGTCTCGACTAACTGTTGAGTCATTCGCTTCACAGCTTCAAGGTTATCGATAGGGATGACACGACCGTTGTCCAACGACACGTTGTGATTGATGACAAACCGAGGTGGCTTGCCATCGATGCTCATGTAAATTGCACGACTTCGGTAGCTCTGTTTCGACAATGAGGTACGCAAGACCCCATGACTAATGCTGCTAAACAAAATAATGCTCATAAATCACCTCGGCTTTATTCGGGCTCATACCCGTATTCGTCGAGACACAGACCACCAGCGTCATTGAGCCTCACTGAAACACCTTGAATGCCAGTGTTGTAAACAATGGATTCCTCTGTACTCCCGTTCGCCAGTGACTGGTCGATGAATTCCTTAAGCTCACCGAGCGTTAATAGATCTTGGGTCTGTGGAGTCGCGTCGATATCTTGCATTTGAATTGTGTCTGTCATGGTCATCACCTTAGTGTTGGTTGTGATACTGGATGTGGAATGAAACGAATTGGCAGTGAACAAGCGGTTAAACGTACCCGCAGTTACCAATCGAAAGTCTCAAACAAAGGGATTTGATTGGCGTCTCGGTCGAATTCAATTAAGCCGATGTGGTTGGACGTTGCCCAAGCCATGATTTGATTAAATGTGTCACTCATACCATCCATCGTATTGAGGGTTAGACCTTCACTGCTCATTGAGTCATCGGGGTCAGCGGCTTGCAGCTTAATAAAGTAGCCATACTCTCGCTCTAGAACGTGTGTGTGGGTGTTACTGTGTTGTTGAACCAAAACGCTCAAGCGTTCGGAGTCATCTTTCGTAAGATGGCTAGTCGATAATGCCAGTGAGAGATAGAGTTCCATGCTGCTTGTTTCAGCGAACTTTTGGATATCGGTTTGGATAGAGTTAATCATCGTCAATCTCCAAGTGATGTGGGTACATAAGGTATGGCCCATCATAGGGAGAGCTGAATGCCACTCCCCCCGAACTGGCTGGCAGGGCAATCATGACAATGGATAGTGAATGAAACGGGGGAGAGATAATTAACGAAGTTGATTTAATGGCAATACGAATGAATAAGGCTATTTATGGTGCCAACTGTTTCCCCACATAATTTCTGCTCGGTTCATTTCTCCCCCCGTTTCCGCCTGGTGCTGATTTGCTCCCCCCAATTTGCTCGCGTAGTTTGATAGGACATCCACAAAAAAAGGGACTCATTATGGGAATCGCAATCTTTACTCGTCAGCAAGTGGAAGAACTTGTCCAATTCTGTAAGAAGCACAATAAAACCCAGTTTTTCCTTGCCAAAGACCAAGGCTTGTACATTGGTCAAACCGTTGGCAGTCAAAAAAACAATGACTTTGAGAACAACATTCAATATGCCAACGGGTGTGATCCTAAGTTGGATGATGATGAGTGGTGGGATAATTCAAGGGACATCGCAGGTGGCGACGATTTTGGCGAACACCTCCCTTTAGGCACGATTGAGAAGACCTTAGCTGACAACTCTTGGAAGAATCTTAAAGTGAAAATCACTGAAACCGAACTGACGTTCATCGTCTAGTAAAGAGTGGCAGTGTTGAAGTATTTTGACATACGGCGTTGTGAGCACAGCGATTGATTTATTTATAGTGGGGTCGCACTACCCGCACATGCGTTCCCACTATAAATATCGCTTTTTCACGATCGATTAGAACTCAGGGCTGCGTTCAGGATTTGCAATGTGACCCCTACCTCTTGCCTCCCGCAAAACCGCCTACGGCCATAGCCAGTTGACAGTACGGCTTTAAGAATGAGTACACCACACTGAGTAGTGCAGATACTGAACTATGACCCTCACCTCCCCCCTAAAATCGCACAAGCCATTATCCAATCCCCAGCGAACTGCCCGTTTGATGCCTGTCGAAGTCTTGAGATAGTGGCGTTGATGTCGAGCTTGTCGACTCCTGCACACCCTTTGTTCTTCTTCAC
>NZ_JBFRTN010000102.1:0-17189 GCF_041474095.1 Vibrio sp. 10N.222.54.A3 | reverse complement strand
TTTACTTTAATTGGTATAATTCACTAGCTACCACCAAAAACTTAAGTACGATATGCACCTAATCCTAAATGGCGACTAATATAATGAGTAAGCGTCAGTAATTTGGGATTATTATGAGGTTCTTTTTTGCACTGGTTGTATTCTTTTGTTCATTTTCTCTATCAGCAACTTCGTGGGAAAAAGAGAGTCACCCTACTAGAAATTCACCCTCATCAATTGGAAGCTATGCCAATGGCTGTCTAGACGGCGCGCAGGCTTTGCCTATTAATGGTTTGGGGTATCAGATCATTCGCCCTCAAAGAGAGCGCTACTATGGCCATACAGAAGCTATAAAGTTTATTGAGAGGTTAGGAGTCACGACCAGCGAGAAGCTCAATACTAATTTATTGATCGGTGATATTTCTCTTCCCAGAGGAGGGCGCTTTTCTTCAGGTCATTCAAGTCATCAAACAGGGTTAGATATTGATATATGGCTAAGGTTAACCAGTAAGAGGTTGTCAGAGAACGAATTAGCTGTGCCTAAACCTGTGAGCGTTGTGGATCTTACCAACTACAAATTGCGTGAATCGAATTGGACCGATGATCATTTTCAAGTTATTCGTTATGCGGCGAAAGATGAAAAAGTGGTGCGTATTTTTGTTCATCCAGTGATCAAGCAAACCCTTTGTGAACAAGAAAACTCTGACGCTAATGATAGAGCTTGGTTAGGCAAAATAAGACCTTGGTGGGGACACCACTCCCACTTCCACGTTCGTTTAAAGTGTCCTGAAGGCAGTTCAAACTGCATAGCTCAAGCGAGCCCTCCTAAAGGTGACGGTTGTGGAGATGAACTTGCAAGTTGGGCTCCAAAGACTGTTCCAGTTCCACCTCCTAAAAAAGTAGCGAAAACTAAGAAAAAGAAAAAAGTTAAAGTGATGCCAAGTCAGTGTTTGGCCTTGATATCGAATAAGTAATCCTGTTCATCGAGGCTTTTTACAGTGGTACTGCCACTGGTTTTTTTCGACTCTAAAACTGGAGAAATATCACACTTTTGTCTAGAGTTTATAAACACGAGATTAAGAACATCGTTTGATATTAATAAAAGCAATAACGGTATCAGCAAGGGCGATGGCGAATTTGACAAGGTTTGGTCAGGGATTGAGTGTTTTGGGGTGAAAGATGCGGCTTATATGCAGTATGCGAAATCAGAGTCTGATACCCGTCGATAGATAATTCAAGGATAAGACTATGACTATGATTTGTGCGAAGGAATTTTCAGAATGGTTAAGACATAGGTTCAACGCTGAAAGCTCGGGTATTTCAATTTCAAGAGATGACATCAATCAGCTAACAGGCAGACAACGTTTAGACCCTAGTTTCGTAAATGATGTTCACTATGAATTGATGCAGTATGGAATGGCATTTGTGACCGATACCAGCAGGGAAAACTTTTATCTTGTTCCTATAGCTCAATCAATAAACTGGCGAGAACGACTCGAATATCAATTTGAAAAAGAGCTCTTCTGCAATATTTATCCAATCGGAAAATCAGGATGAAAAAAAAGGTTCAACTTATGGTTAAGTTGAACCTTTCTTCTTTTAGGTCAAGCCTTGAATGATAACAAACTTCTCAAGTAGCTCGTCATCAGTTTCAATATGGTTTGGGTCAGTGATGATGCATTTTGTAATCGGACACACTGACTGGCATGTTGGCTTTTCATAGTGACCTTTACACTCTGTACATAAATCAGGATCGATCTCGAAGATGCTGTCGCCCATAGTGATTGCACCATTTGGGCATTCAGGATCACACATATCGCAGTTTATGCACTTGTCAGTAATTAACAGAGCCATTATTTTCTTCTCAAGTAAGTCGCTTAAGTAAAAATTATTTGCCTGATGCGTTACGTGTATCTTGGCCTTCGCTCAAGTTACGCATCAGCAAGCCGTACTCTAGATCTAGATCTGCTGGTACAGGAATAAATACAAAGTGACCGTTACCTTTCGCATCGTCGACCGCTTCAGATTTGCGGTTTTCCATAACTTCTAGTTTGAAAACAACGTTACCTTTCGGTGTCATCATTTCTAAGCTGTCGCCTACTAGGAACTTGTTCTTCACTTCTACTTCCGCTAGGTCACCACGGCGCTTACCTGTGAACTCACCAACAAACTGTTGATTGTCAGAGATAGAGTAACCGTACTCGTAGTTTTGGTATGTATCGTGTGTATGGCGACGTAAGAAGCCTTCAGTGTAACCACGGTGAGCTAGGCTCTCTAGTGTACCCATTAGGCTTTCATCGAATGGTTTGCCTGCCACTGCATCGTCAATAGCTTTACGGTAAACCTGAGCAGTACGTGCACAGTAGTAGAAAGACTTAGTACGACCTTCAATCTTCAGAGAGTGAACACCCATCTTCGTTAGGCGCTCAACGTGTTGGATTGCACGAAGGTCTTTTGAGTTCATGATGTAAGTACCATGCTCATCTTCAAACGCTGCCATTTTCTCTTCTGGCTTGTGTGATTCAGAAAGCAGAACCACTTCGTCTGTTGGTTTACCAAGGCCTAGTGTGTTGTCTGGACGCTCATCTTGAACTTCAATGTCTTGCGTTTCTACTTCTTGAATAGCAACACCAGTAGGGTTTGCTTCAACGATCTGACCGTTTTCGTCTTCTTTCGCTGCTTCTGTTTTGTATTCCCAGCGGCAAGCGTTGGTGCAAGTACCTTGGTTTGGATCGCGCTTGTTCATGTAACCAGAAAGCAGACAACGGCCTGAGTAAGCCATGCAAAGAGCTCCGTGAACAAAGATCTCTAGCTCTGTTTCTGGGCAGTGTTCGCGAATCTCTTCGATCTCTTCAAGCGATAGCTCACGAGATAAGATCACACGCTCAACGCCTTGAGTTGACCAGAACTTAACGGTCGCCCAGTTTACTGCGTTTGCTTGAACAGAAAGATGGATTGGCATTTCAGGGAATGCTTCACGAACCATCATGATAAGACCAGGATCTGACATGATAAGCGCGTCAGGGCCCATGTCTACAACTGGTTTGAGGTCGCGAATGAATGTTTTTAATTTAGAGTTGTGCGGCTGAATGTTACATACAACATATAACTTTTTGCCTTGAGCATGAGCTTCATCGATACCGATTTGTAGGTTTTCGTGATTGAACTCGTTGTTACGAACACGAAGGCTGTAACGTGGCTGGCCTGCGTATACTGCATCTGCGCCGTAGGCGAATGCGTAACGCATGTTTTTGAGGCTTCCTGCCGGTGATAATAGTTCAGGTACAAATGGTTTTTGTGTAGTCATTGCTTCGTTCTCTAATCTGATCTCAAGTCAGGTTGATACCACCAAGTGATATCAAAGGGGCGCAAATTTTACGCTAAAATGAGTTTGGTTGATAGCCCTAAAGATAGCAATGACATTAACAAGACGGTCTAGAGGCAGATATAAGTGAGAACTTAGTGAGAAATAAGCTCAGATACCGTTAGCACCTGAGCCTATAGTTTGACTGATTAAGCGTTAGGTTGAGTTAACCCGCCTAATGATTCAAATAGGTTTGGAAGGAAAACACTGAACTCACCACAAAGTAGAGAGAAGTCCGCATCAAAACGCGCAGCTTGATCTTCACGAGGAATATCGTCGTTTTCGTCTTTGAGCTCATCACTGAATTTTAGGCGTTTGATGCTGCCATCTTCTGCAAGAATGAATTCAATACGGTCTTGCCAGTTGATAAGAAGTTTCGTCACCATCTTATTGGCTTCGATGTGGTTTTTAATCTCATCAGCTTCTAGTTCTTGTTTCTTAACTCGAACAATACCGCCGTCTTCTTGAATAGATTTTAGTTCTGCTTCATCAAGCATAGTGATGCCTTGTGGCGTATCACCTGATTTCACCCATTCTGTAAGAGTCGTTTCGATCGCTTGCTCTGGGATAGCTGGCACTACTGGCAGGCTACCCATTGTCTTACGTAGCAATGCTAATACATCTTCTGCTTTTTTGTAGCTGCTCGCATCAACCACAATGAAACCTTCTTTTGGCATGATCAGCGCGTAAGTGAAGTTGCTGCGGCTGAATGCTCGAGGAAGTAGATCAATGATGATGTCTTCTTTTAGGCTGTCTTTCTCTTTCTTTTTCAGAGGGGTACCAGACTCTGCCTCAAGCGTTTCTACTTTTGCGTTCAATGATTCTTTGATCACAGAAGCGGGTAGCATTTTCTCTTCTTTCTTTGCACAGATAAGAATGCGGTTTTCTGATACGTGCGTCATCATATCGCCATGTCTACCCATTGCGTGTACCCAACCAAACTTCTGTTTGTCTTGGCTACCACAAGGAGTAAAGCGGAATTCTTCAAGTTGTTTCTCTAGCTGATCTGCGTTGAAATCAATATCACGGTTGAAGCGATAGACTAGGCAATTTTTAAACCACATATATTTTTCTCATACCTTTTTAGAAGTGCCTCATGATATGAGATCTAATTCGATTTGTCCTTAGCTCTGTATCAAAAGTTATAAAGTGAAACGTTTGAGACAGTTATATGAAAATTTGTTTTCAAAGGTCACAAAAGTGTCATAATTAACTCAGATAATGCAATGCGTTGATTAAATACAAAGGCTATTCAATTATGTCGAGAAGGATTCTGGTCGTTGAAGATGAAGCACCTATTCGTGAGATGCTGTGTTTTGTACTTGAACAAAAAGGCTACCAAGCAGTAGAGGCTGAAGATTACGATACAGCGGTAAACAAGCTATGTGAACCTTTCCCAGATCTAGTATTACTAGATTGGATGCTACCTGGTGGTAGCGGGATAAACTTTATCAAGCACATGAAGCGTGAAGAGTTAACTCGCAACATCCCAGTGGTGATGCTAACAGCTCGTGGTGAAGAAGAAGATAAGGTTCGCGGTTTAGAAGTTGGCGCTGACGACTACATTACCAAACCGTTTTCGCCAAAAGAGCTTGTTGCTCGCCTTAAAGCGGTGATTCGTCGTGTAACACCAACGGCATTGGAAGATGTGATTGATGTGCAAGGCCTTAAGTTAGACCCTGTATCTCACCGCGTTACCGCAAGTGAAGGTCCAGTTGATATGGGACCAACAGAATTCAAAATGCTGCATTTCTTTATGACGCACCAAGAGCGTGTATACAGCCGAGAGCAGCTGCTTAACAACGTTTGGGGTACCAATGTTTACGTTGAAGACCGAACGGTTGATGTACATATTCGACGCCTGCGTAAAGCGCTTGAGTCTGCAGGTCACGATAAGCTAATCCAAACGGTTCGTGGCGCTGGCTACCGTTTTTCTACAAAGGCTTAATGTGGCTTCGCTGCCCAGTTTACGGAGTCCTGAATGGTTGAAAAGTTAACCTGGAAAAAGCTGGCTTGGGAGCTGGCTTTTTTTTACGCACCATGGGTTTTAGTCGGATGGATATTCGGTTACCTACCTTGGTTGCTGCTGGCTGCTACGGTATTGCAGCTCGGCTGGCATCTACACAACCAAATGCGTTTGTCCGCATGGCTGTGGGATGAGAAGCGTCTAACTCCACCTTCAGGCTCTGGGAACTGGGAATCTCTGTTTAACGGTATTTATCGTATGCAGCAGAGACAGCGTCGCAAACGCAAAGAACTGACTAACCTTATCCGCCGTTTCCGTAACGGTGCAGAATCGCTTCCCGATGCCGTTGTGGTATTTCGCGGTGAAGGCAATATCGTTTGGTGTAACAAGCTAGCTCAGTATTTGCTGGGCTTTCGTTGGCCAGATGATTCAGGTCAACCGATCTCGAATTTGATTCGTACTCCAGATTTTATTAAGTACCTTAATAAGCAAGATTTCTCTGAGCCATTAGAGATGCCTTCTCCATTGAATGTGGAGCGTATGCTCGAGCTGCGTATTGTGCCGTATACCGAGGGTGAACACCTGATGGTGGTACGTGATGTGACCCAGCTTAAGCAGTTAGAAGGCATGCGCCGTAACTTCTTCGCTAACGTTTCTCATGAATTGCGTACGCCGATGACCGTCCTTCAAGGTTACCTTGAAATGACCGAAGATCCAGACATGATCGTTGGCCCAATGTGGACCAAGGCGCATGGCGTAATGACTGAGCAGCTCAATCGAATGAACAGTTTGGTTAATCAACTACTCACGCTTTCGAAAATTGAAGCGGCGCCGATGCATGAGCTCGATGAAGTGGTCAACGTTCCGGCGATGCTTGAGGTTCTTGAGAAAGAAGCGGCAAGCCTAAGTGGTGATCGAGAGCATAAGCTTGAGTTTGATATCGATAAGAGCCTACGCGTTCTTGCTGATGAAGATCAATTGAGAAGTGCTATATCGAATCTGGTTTACAACGCAGTGAAATACACACCACCGGGCGCGACGGTTAAGGTACGTTGGTACCAGACCAGTCAAGGTGCTTGTTTGGATGTATCAGACACCGGAGACGGTATCGAGCCACAACACTTACATCGACTCACAGAGCGTTTCTATCGTGTAGATAAAGCACGCTCACGCGATACTGGGGGCAGTGGCCTAGGGTTAGCGATTGTGAAACATGCGTTGAGTCACCATGATTCACATTTAGAAATTCAAAGTGAAGTGGGTGTTGGTAGCCGATTCCATTTCACGCTACCTAGCCGATTGACTGTGTCATGAGTTCTTTAATACGCAGGATGCGTTTCCCCATCAGTTCATTATTAGCATTAGCTTTGGTTACCCCTGTACATGCCGAGCAAGGTGTAGATTCTCTTCCTGATTATTCTAAGGTACCGGGTATTTCTGGCAGCTTGTTGTCTGTCGGTTCGGATACTTTAGCGGGAATGACTACATTATGGGTTGAAGAGTTTAAGTCTTACTACCCGAACGTGAATGCTCAAGTTCAGGCTTCTGGATCATCCACTGCACCTCCTGCATTAACGGAAGGGACTGCTCACCTTGGTCCTATGAGCCGTCCGATGCGCTTGCGAGAAGTAGAGGCGTTTGAAAGAGAACATGGTTATAAACCGACAGCACTGCGAGTGGCGATCGATGCGATTGGACTTTTTGTGCACAGAGATAATCCTATTGAGGGGCTCAATTTCCGTCAGATTGATGGCATCTTTTCCGAGACATTACGCTGTGGTGCGACGAAACCGCTGAACGATTGGCAAGATCTAGGCGTCGACCAACCTTGGGCGAAACATCGATTCCAGCTGTTTGGGCGCAATTCCGTTTCGGGAACCTATGGCTATTTCAAACAAAACGCACTATGTGGTGGTGACTTTAAGAACCGAGTCAATGAGCAGCCAGGTTCTGCATCGGTTGTACAGTCGGTCGCATCATCAATCAGCGGCATAGGTTACTCAGGTATTGGCTATCGTGTCGCTGGCGTTAAGTTAATTCCTATTGCTGAGCATGGTTCTGATTATGTAGAGCCGACTCGAGCGAATATCTTGAGCGGTGATTACCCTCTATCACGCTTTCTTTACGTATACGTGAATAAACACCCAGATAAACCGCTTTCTCCCGTTGAAAGAGAGTTCCTCACTTTTGTGTTCTCAAAGCAAGGACAAGAACTTGTAGAGAAAGATGGCTATTTAGCGATACCGTCAGAGTTTGCTGAGCAAGAGTTGGCAAAAATAGGACTCTAATTTAGGTACTATGAACGTAGAAACTTAACGTATGAACAGCTTGCTAGCCGCAGGCTGTTTTTATTTTGTCGGCGCATCATTCAAGCTTCAACGACCACCCAGCATCTTGCCAGCGTCGTTGTTCTTCTTTGAGTTCATAATCAAGCAGTTGATTTTCAGCTAACCAGTCGATGGTATCTCCTTCTAAACACCAATTCTCATCTTGCTCAATGGTTAATTTTACATTCGGTATTGGCGATTGGCTTCGCTGTCGATTGAGCAGGATTGCTATCCTCAGTATTCGAATTAACAACGCTACCTGCCCTGTATTGAATAGCGTGAGATCCGGTAAGTCACTAAGCTTAATCGCTTTTCTTTGATAGCGAACTAATGCTGAGATCAGACGCTGCTGCTCAGTATTGAAACCGGGCATAGTCGTATGTTTAAGCAGATAAGCTGAATGACGGTGATAGCCTTGGAATGCGATGCTTTGTCCCACTTCATGAAGCAATGCAGCCCATCCAATTAGATCATACAGTTCATTATTTACCGCAGTACTCACCTGAGGTTGCGCTTGTTTCAGTAATGAAAGGGTGAGTGCTTTGACTTTCTGGCCATGAACTACGTCAACATGGTATCGAGAGACAAGCGTTTCAGCGGTTCTTGTTCGAACATCAATATCTTTAAACCGATCTTCCATGTCATAAAGAACCCCTTCTCTTAAGGCACTATCGGAGAAATGCAATTCATTGATGTTGAGCATATCCATAACTGCTGAAAGAATGGTGACGCCAGCGGCAAACACCGGCTTTCTTTCATCACTTAAACCTGAAAGGTCTAATCCCTTAGATGATGGAAATTCACATAAGTGGTTCTTCAAATAGGATAGGCGTTGCGGCGTAATGAGACCATCGGTGAACCCTAAGCCAATGAGTACCTCTTTTATTGATTTAGCCGTCCCTGATGAGCCAAAGGCAACTTCCCAAGAGATTTGTTTGTATTCTTCAATTAATGGCATCAACAGGCGAGTAGCATAGACATAAGCATCGGAGAAGTGCTGTGATGTCAGCCCTCCATCGGCAAAGAAGCGCTGAGTAAAACTGACGCACCCCATCGGTAAACTGCGCATAATCAGGGGGGTAAAGCCTTGTCCGGCGACGAGTTCGGTACTCCCTCCACCGATATCAATAACCAACTTAGATTCAGAAGCGGTTTGAGTGTGTTCTACGCCGTTATAGATTATTCGAGCTTCTTCTTGACCTGAGATGATCTCTATTGGAAAAGGAAACAGTGGTTTGGCTTGCTCTAAGAAGTCTTTAGCGTTTTTGGCTTTTCTTAGGGTATGAGTCGCAACAACTCTGACATCATCAAGTTCAAAATCTGCTAGTCGCTCTGCGAACACCTTGAGGCATTCTAGACCTCGTTCGATAGCGCTTTCGGATAGGACGTTATGTTCATCCAATCCATCACCTAATCTCACTTTCTGTTTGTGCCTGCTGACTAATTGCAGGTGTTGATCGAATACTCGGGCAACCACCATATGGAAGCTGTTCGAACCCAAGTCGATAGCGGCAATACATCGAGAATGTTTGTTATCAATTAGCGGCATGATTTCTTCTCTTGTTTGTACTTCTTGCGAGCAAGTTTCTCCATACGTTTAATATAGTGGTAAGTGGAGAGTTGTGACGTCGGGTAATCAAGTGGGTTTGCTGGTGGTTGTATGTAAGGGTGGCTCATCGATTGGTTTAGTACTCGAGCTTTGTTGCTGTCATCGAAATGAAACTCGGTGATATCGATAATGGTTTGCTTGATCTTTGGATCTAAAATTGGGGCTGCAACTTCGATGCGGTGATCAAAGTTTCGTGTCATCCAGTCAGCGGAAGATATATAGACTTTCGGCTTTCCAGCGTTACCAAATATCATCACTCTAGGGTGTTCGAGGAAACGATCGACCACACTGATTATCTCAATATGGTCACTGATGTTGGGTATGCCAGGGACAAGAGAGCACATGCCGCGAATCACCATTCTCACTTTTACATTGGCTTGGCTGGCCTGATAGAGCTTTTCAATGATCTCTCGATCGACCAAGTTGTTGAGTTTTAGAGTGATGCTCGCAGGCTTACCTTCTATCGCATTTTGTATTTCATTATCTATCAATTGGTACAGACGTTTTCTTGTATTCTTCGGTGACACAATCAGTTGTTTGAACTGTGACTTTTGATAAGGATTTTCAATATACTTAAAGACTTGCCTCACCTCTTGAGTCAAATCTTCATTCGCAGTGAGCAGAGAAAAATCGGTATACACGCGCGCTGTAACTTCATGGAAGTTGCCAGTGCCAATATGGGCATAATGCTCTGTATGCTTGCCTTCTTTTCGTTTGATGAGCAGCAGCTTGGAATGGATCTTCAAACTAGGGATGCCATGAATGACTTTTACACCCGCTTCTTGAAGTTTCTTGGTCCATTGAATATTGGCTTGCTCATCAAAGCGGGCTTGCAGCTCGACAACCACAGTGACTTTTTTGCCATTGTGCGCCGCATCGATGATCGAGCTGAGGAGTTTTGAGCCTTCTGCAACACGGTAAATGTTTATTTTTATGGAGGTTACCTTGGGGTCAAAGGAAGCCTGCCTCACGAGTTCAGTGATGTGATTAAAGGTGTGATAAGGGTAATGCAACAAGATGTCACGAGCTTTGATCGCTTCGAAATAGTTAGGGTAGTGGCTGAAATGCGCGCACTTAATCGCGGGTAGTGGACGATTAACTAAATCACGTCGATTAAGGCTTGGGAACTCAGAGAAGTGTTTGAAGTTATGATAGCGACCACCCGCAATGACACTGTCATAGTCAGATAGTTTAAGTCTGACTTGTAAGAAGTTGAGCATTTCAGCGGGCATCTCTGACTCATAGATCAGACGGATCGGCAGTGCCGTTAAGCGCTGTTCTAAACCTAATGACATCGATTCTAATAGGTTATTTTCGTTGTCCTCTTGCAGATCATAATCGGCATCACGTGTCATTTTTATCGCAAAACAACGCAATGAGTCATACTCAAAGAATCCTTTAAGTAAGTCATCCAAACAAAATCGAACTATATTATCTAACAAGATCAAAGTTGTACGCTGCGAACCCGAAGGTTCCGGTAACTTAACAAATCGAGGGAGTGCCTCTGATGGGATTTCGAGTAAGACATATTGAGAAGATGCCTCACGCTCGATGTCGATGGCTAAGTAACTTTGTTCGTCTTTGAGGATATTGAGTAACTGGCTATCTTCGTTCAAGAGAAGCGGAGTTAAGTGCGGCAGTACTTTTTTCTTAAAGTACTTTTTTATCCAGCCACTCTGTTCTTCGCTGATTTGCTGTTCGTTGACCAGAAAAATACGATTACGTGCCAATTCCAATAGCAAGTCATTATACAGTTCATGGAATTGAGCATCGAGCTTGCTCGCTTTACTCTGCATTTGAGTCAGTAAGGTTTTTGGCGAGTTGGAGGTTAGCTGCGGATCTTGAAGTAAGATCTTTCGCTTCACATCAGCAAATCGGACTTTGTAAAACTCATCGAGGTTTTTCGAGTAAATACCTAAAAAACGAACTCTTTCGATTAAGGGGACTGACTTATCTGCCGCTTCTTGGAGCACTCTTTCGTTGAAGGATAACCAGCTAAGTTCTTTTGTGACATAGTCTTTTTTCATCGAGATGAGAATCCTTGAGTACTGGCTATAGAGCTGATTACTTTAAATTAGAATGGCAAAATTCACAAAATCTATGATCTTACTTTAAGAAATATGGCTAACAAACTTGTTATTAGTTTCAGTTGTTTAACGTAACTTGTAATATAATTGTCATCTAACGTACATATTATGTCAGTAGCTAAAAAAAGGTAGATAAACAGATGGCATCAGCCCAATTTTCATTGAAAGAGCGCGACAAAAAAAGATGGTTGAAAGATCGTCTCGTCCGTTTTTCGGTGACATGTGGCGCGGTCAGTGTTCTAGCTGCCCTAGTATTGATCTTTGTTTACTTGGCGATGGTCATTTTACCGGTATTTTCTGATACTGGTTTAGAGACAGACCAAGCTGTAAAGACCGTTGCCGTAGAAAAACCTATCGTCTTATCGGTTGATGAATACGGTCAGCATGCATTTACTATCGAAAAATCTGGTTTGGTACAGTTTTGGGATTTAGAGTCTCAAAATACACACTCTTACTTTGAGCGTGATGTTGTAGCCAACCCCATCGCCTTTTCTCGAAATACCCCATCTGAAAACTGGTTTGCCTTTGCCGATAGTGCAAGCAACCTTACTTTTTTCTATCCTGAGTATAGTGCGCCTGTGCTGCAAAAGGGCAGTGAAGCCGATCCTAAAATTGAGCAAATCGATCTCCCAGAACCATTTTTAAATGATGAACCCTCAAATGGGGCGACGATCGACAAATTCGCGTTCTCTAAGAATGGACGTGGGATTACGGTTGCCGCGCAGTTAAGTGACCAACGAGTCTTGGTTAAGTGGTATCAGAGTGACCTTACTGGTCAGTATGTTTTTCAGAAGAGCCAATGGCTATCGGATAAGTTGGGCTTGCAGCAGCAACTGTTTGTCACACCTGATGGGCAAACCTTATACCTACGAGCACAATCGGATTTGGTTGTTTTGAAACTATCAGATAACGGTTTTGATGTTCGTGAAGTGATTGATCTTAGCTTAAATGATGCGAAGCATTCCGTGAAAAGCATCGATTTATTGTCTGGCGCATACTCGTTGTTGGTTACGCATGAGGACGGACAGGTTTCTCAATGGTTCGATGTACTCAAAGATGAAAAGCGTAGCCTGACCCATATTCGAGACTTCCAACTTGCTGAACAAGTGCAATTTATTCTTCCTGATACTTATAGAAAGGGTTTTTATAGCTTCTATAAGAACGGCACATTACAAAGCCACTATACGACCAGTGAAAAGCTGTCGTTGTTTGAACGCGCATTTGATAAATCACCACAACTAGCCGCTATGTCTGCCAATGAACTGCATCTGGCAACGTTGATTAATGGCATCATCAGTGTGGCTAAAGTCGACAATGAATACCCACAAATCTCATTCTCCTCGCTTTGGCAAAAGGTCTGGTATGAAAGTTACCCTGAGCCGCAATACGTTTGGCAATCAACATCGGCGAATGATGACTTTGAAGAGAAATTCAGTTTAGTACCTATCACATTCGGTACTATCAAAGCCGCTCTGTTTGCGATGATGTTTGCCGTGCCGGTTGCTGTGCTCGGAGCTATTTACACCGCTTATTTTATGTCTCCACGCATGCGAAGAGTGGTGAAGCCTTCGATAGAGCTGATGGAAGCTCTTCCAACCGTGATCATCGGATTTTTGGCTGGGCTTTGGTTTGCTCCAATCGTTGAAACACATTTAACGGCTGTCTTCTCATTAATGATGCTATTACCACTGAGCACACTGTTGACTGGACTTGTTTGGTTCTGTTTACCGAAGAGGGTAACGGGTCGCTTCTCTAACGGTTGGCATGCTCTGATATTGATTCCGGTATTGGTGATTACAGTGGTTGCGGTGTTTGCTGGTGGAAACAACATTGAAGCCTTGTTATTTGGTGGTGATATTCGTACCTTCTTGGCTAGCTATGGTATCGACTTTGACCAACGCAATGCGCTAGTGGTTGGTTTTGCTATGGGCTTTGCGGTCATCCCAACGATTTTCACTATTGCTGAAGATGCTATTTTCTCTGTACCTAAACATTTGTCTGATGGGTCATTAGCGTTGGGTGCGACGGCGTGGCAGACGCTTATTTATGTGGTGCTATTGACGGCGAGTCCAGGTATCTTTTCTGCGGTTATGATGGGGCTAGGGCGAGCAGTTGGTGAAACCATGATCGTCTTGATGGCGACAGGTAACACCCCAATTCTTGACTGGAATGTTTTGGAAGGGATGAGAACTTTATCGGCAACGATTGCTGTTGAGCTGCCAGAATCAGAAGTGGGTGGTTCTCATTTCCGCTTGCTGTTCTTGGCTGCACTCTTGCTGTTTATCTTTACATTCGCGGTGAACTCAGTTGCTGAGTGGGTTAGACAAAGACTGAGAGATAAATATCGTGCGCTGTAGTTTTAAAGGTTTGCCTCAATGTGTATCAATGGCTTTTAGTAGCTTGACTAGCGTGTCTCTTGATCTTTGCAGCTCCTTGATTTCAGCACGCCAAGAGCAAGGTCGATCATGATGAATAAACTGAAGTCATTATTATCTTGGGTTAAATCGGGCTCTCCGTGGATCTGGCTTACGGGCGGGGCGGTGAGCATCAGTATGCTTTCTGTTCTTGGCCTAATGCTGCTGATTGGTTGGAAGGGCTTAACCTATTTTTGGCCCGCACCTTTGTATCAATGGCAAGTTGACTCCAAAGACTTATCGCTAGTGGTCGATCTTGACGAAACCGTATCAAAACAAGATGTATTGGTTGGTCAGTTATATGAACGAAAATACATCCCGATAGAGCAAGTTCCACAAGTCCATGACCTTTTGTCTCCTCAAAATTTGTCGACTGGGCTGATACAGCGCTTAAGCATCAAAGTTGCTAACAGAGAACTGTACCCTGCGGACTTTGTTTCTATTCTGGATGTTAACTTACGTGAACCCACTACCCCGCTTGATTGGGTTGTGATTGAACGAAGTCGAGGTGGTTATTTCTTTGGTAAGCCGGTGGGTTTTAAAACCGCTTCTGGCACTTTTGACTCGAACATAGACCAAAAGCTCGAACAAGGCTTGGCGTTCGCTGATACGTTACGTAAAGAAACGTCGCGTGTCGTGAACCAAGAAATTCGCAATATCAGCTGGCAATTGGAAAACCTGCGCTTAGAAAAGCGTAAGCTTGAACTCAATGAGTCAGTGAGCGATGAATACCTTAAAACCTATACTCAAACTAAACTGGAATTAAACCGCCAGTTAGGTGAAGCCGAAGTTAAGCTTGAGCACCTTAGAACGCAACTTAATGTCGAAAGCTTACTCGTTGAGGATATGACAGGCGAGCAGGTCGAGATTTCGCTAAGTCACATTCTGGATTATTGGTACCCAAATAATATGTCTTACCTAGAAAAGGTTGGGCACTGGGGCAAACAAGTTTGGAAGTTCTTATCAGAGAACCCACGAGACTCAAACTCTGAAGGCGGTGTGTTTCCTGCTATTTTTGGCACAGTACTGTTGGTTATTCTCATGTCGATCGTCGTGATGCCTCTTGGGGTAGTCGCTGCGATATATCTTCATGAATACGCAAAAAACAACGCACTAACACGTTTAATTCGTATCGCCGTGATTAACTTGGCGGGTGTACCGTCGATTGTGTATGGCGTTTTTGGTTTAGGCTTTTTCGTCTATACCATTGGTGGCTCGATTGATACGTTGTTCTATGCAGAGCGATTGCCAGCACCGACATTTGGTACGCCGGGTCTACTTTGGTCAGCACTAACCTTAGCGGTCTTGACGCTTCCAGTCGTTATCGTAACCACGGAAGAGGGCTTAACGCGTATTCCTAGTGCAGTGAGGCACGGTTCATTAGCGCTTGGTGCGACTCAATTTGAGACGCTTTGGCGCATTGTTTTACCGATGGCAAGCCCAGCGATTATCACTGGTTTAATTTTGGCAATCGCGAGAGCCGCGGGGGAAGTTGCACCACTTATGCTGGTGGGTGTTGTTAAATTGGCATCTAGCTTGCCAGTCGATGGTCAGTTTCCGTATTTACACTTAGATAGAAAGTTCATGCATTTAGGCTTTCATATCTATGATGTTGGTTTTCAAACCTCTAATATCGAAGCGGCACGACCTTTAGTGTATGCGACTTCATTTTTATTGGTTACGGTGATTGTTGGGTTGAACTTAACAGCCATCAATATCCGTAATAACTTGCGTGAAAAATACCGAACCTTAGGACAAGATTAGATGTTCTCGATTAATGAAACCTTGGGTTACCAAGCACCACTTGATGTTCACAATCTGAAGGATGAGCAAATTGCTATCTCGATCGAAGGGCTAAATCTTTACTATAAAGAGAGCCAAGCACTTGATGATATCTCGATGCAGATCCCGAAGGGGCAGGTGACGGCGTTTATCGGCCCTTCTGGGTGTGGTAAGTCGACTCTGCTGCGCTGCATTAATCGCATGAACGATCTTGTTGAAGGCTGTAAGGTTTCCGGGAAAGTGAAGCTTCATGGCAAGAACGTCTATCACCCTAAGGTGGATGTTGCGACCTTACGACGCCGTGTGGGTATGGTATTCCAGCGTCCAAACCCTTTTCCTAAATCTATCTATGAGAATGTGGTTTATGGCTTGAGGCTACAAGGCGTTAACAACAGCCGAGACCTTGATGATGCGGTTGAACGCTCTCTGCGCGCTGCTGCGTTATGGGATGAAGTGAAAGATCGGTTGCATGAGAATGCTTTTGGTTTATCTGGCGGTCAACAGCAGCGTTTGGTTATCGCTCGTGCGGTTGCGATTGAGCCTGAAGTGCTGTTGTTAGATGAGCCGACATCGGCACTCGATCCGATTTCTACTTTGACGATTGAAGAGTTGATCAACGATCTCAAAACGCAATACACAGTGGTGATTGTTACCCACAACATGCAACAAGCCGCGCGTGTAAGTGACCATACTGCCTTTATTCATATGGGAAAATTGATCGAGTACTCAGATACGGACTCAATTTTTACGTCTCCATTGAAAAACCAGACGGAAGACTACATTACTGGTAGATATGGCTAACCTCTCCAAAGGTGTCATCTAGAGCTAAGTCACTCTACAAAAATGGCTTTCTTCATTTCTTTCAAGGAGCAAGTATGCATTTCGGTCGCCACATTTCAGGGCAATTCAATGTCGAGTTAGAATCGATCCGTACTCATGTATTGACCATGGGCGGGTTAGTGGAGCAGCAACTCTCGTTTGCAATGCAGGCGCTTCATAAAGACGATGTTGAATTGGCCAAAAAAGTGATTCGTGATGACCACAAAGTGAATGCGATGGAAGTGTCGATTGATGAGGCTTGTACTCGAATCATTGCAAAGCGTCAGCCGACAGCGAAGGATCTGCGTTTGATTATGGCGATCATCAAAACGATTACCGATCTGGAACGTATTGGCGATGTTGCTTCTAAAATTGCGCAAGGTGCTATTGAGATCCCTTCAACCAAAGAGCAAAAATTTCATGTCTCATTAGAGCCTCTTTGTCGTCAGGCAATCACCATGCTTCACCAAGTATTAGATGCGTTTGCTCGTATGGATGTTGATGCGGCAGCTGAAGTTCACAAGCTTGATGATAAGTTGGATGCGGAGTACGAGGCCGTTATTCGTCAGTTAATGACCTATATGATGGAAGACCCTAAGAACATTCCTAATATTTTGCAGGTGATGTGGTCAGCGCGTGCGATTGAGCGAGTGGGAGACCGCTGCCAAAATATCTGCGAATACATTATTTACTTTGTGAAGGGTAAAGATGTACGTCACCTAGGCGTTCAAAGCCTTGATGACGCACTCAAATAGAGCTTATCTTTAGAAGCTAATTATTGCACCAAGATTGAAATTGACCGTTGTGTCGTAAGGCACAAAGGTTTTGTTGGTGCGCCGAGC
>NZ_JBFRTN010000101.1:0-306 GCF_041474095.1 Vibrio sp. 10N.222.54.A3 | reverse complement strand
CGCTAACCAGTATCGACGTCGATAATCCAGATAACGCATTCACACCGGATTCGATTACTGGCACCAATGGCGACCTGACTATTGATGCCAATGGCCATTGGACATTCACCGCCAACAGCGCATTTAATCAATTAAACGTCGGCGATAAAGTAGAAGAAACCTTCACTGTCACTTCCGTTGATGGCACACCTTCGACCATTAAAGTCACGATTAACGGTACTAACGACACCGCTACTGTCAGCAGTGCGACCGTCGCTATCGATGAAACTGACAAAGCGGTAACGACATCAGGAACATTAACCAGCA
>NZ_JBFRTN010000100.1:0-6382 GCF_041474095.1 Vibrio sp. 10N.222.54.A3 | reverse complement strand
ATGCATTCACACCGGATTCAATTATTGGTGCCAACGGCAACCTAAACATCGACGCCCATGGCCATTGGACATTCACCGCCAACAGCGCGTTTAATCAATTGAATGTCGGCGATAAAGTCGAAGAGACCTTCACGGTATCGTCGGTTGATGGCACAGCGTCAACGATCAAAGTGACGATTAATGGCACTAACGATGCAGCGACAGTCAGTACCGCAACAGTCAGTGTGGATGAGACTGATAAAGCGGTAACGACATCAGGCACGTTAACCAGTACCGATGTTGATAATCCTGATAACACATTTACGCCAGACTCCATTGTTGGAGCTAATGGCGACCTAACTATTGATGCTAATGGGCATTGGGTGTTCACCGCCAACAGCGCATTTAATCAATTAAACGTCGGCGATAAAGTAGAAGAAACCTTCACTGTCACTTCCGTTGATGGCACACCTTCGACCATCAAAGTCACGATTAACGGCACTAACGACGCCGCTACTGTCAGCAGTGCGACCGTTGCCATCGATGAAACCGACAAAGCGGTAACGACTTCAGGAACATTGACCAGTACCGACGTGGATAATCCAGATAACGCATTCACACCGGATTCGATTACTGGCACCAACGGCAACCTCACCATTGGTGCTAATGGCCAATGGACATTCACCGCCAACAGTGCGTTTAATCAATTGAACGTCGGCGATAAAGTCGAAGAGACCTTTACTGTCTCGTCTATTGATGGCACACCGTCGACCATCAAAGTGACGATTAATGGTACCAATGACCGCCCTACTATCTCAGGTACCTCAAGTGGCGCGGTGATCGAACAGGGCTTGAACACGGCAGGAAACCCCGATGCGACAGGGAGCTTAATCGCGACTGATATAGATAAGTCCGACACCGTTACGTGGGCAATCAATCAACCCCAAGGTCAATGGGGAACGCTGTCGATTGATCAGCATGGTCATTGGCACTATCAGCTAGACAATTCAACCGGCGGTGCCGCGGATAAACTCGCGGCTGGTGAACATCAGTCTGAATCATTCTGGATCACCGCTACCGATTCAACAGGAGCGACAGTCCCTCATAAAGTCGTTATCGATGTGCAAGGCAGCAACGACAAACCAATTGTCAGTGCGTGGACTCAGCTTCCTGCGGGTAAAGAGGATCAACCCGTAACCATCAAGGCTTCTGACTTGCTAACACATGCAAGCGATGTGGATAGTAGCGATGTATTGCACGTGACAAATTTGCAAGCGACACACGGTAGCCTGACTGATAATAAAGATGGCACTTATACCTTCACGCCAGATAAAGATTTCAATGGTGAGATTCGACTCACCTATGATGTGGTTGACGGCCATGGGGGCAGCGTCAGCACTCAAGCTAAGTTTGATCTTATCGCAACTCCAGATAACGCGATTATTACCGACGCACAAGCCAATGCAGACTTACGGGGAGTAACTGAAGATCGCGGCTATATAGATACCCACTACCAACTGCATTACGACGGCAGATTAAACATCCAAGACCCTGATAAGGGAGAGGCACAGTTTGATCCGAATATAGGCTCACAAACCTATCAAGGTATTGGCTACGACACCAAACTGGGTGGGCACATACTGCTCATGCGCGACGGTCACTACACCTATACCCTCGACAACCGCAATATACAGAACTTAGCGCAAGGTGAAGTTAAACACGATTCAGCCATTATACGCTCAGCAGATGGTACAACACACACGATAGAGCTAACGGTTCATGGTACCAACGATGCCCCAACCATCAATGCTCAGTCCCACTCAGTGACTGAAGGTGGAAGCGTTCTAAATGGACAAATGGTTGGCCAAGATATTGATACCGGTGCGGCCTTGACTTACAGCGCACCGCAGATTGATGGCTTGGTGGTTAATCCGGACGGCAGTTATAGCTTCGATCCTGCTCACTCTAGCTATCAATCGTTAGCATCAGGTGTCACGAAGACATTGACTGTTCCAGTAACAGTCACAGACGAGCATAATGCGAGCAGCACTCAAAACCTCTCAATAACGATTACAGGGGTTAATAATTCTGCCGTTATCGGCGGTGTCTATACTGGAGATGTTCATGAAGGGCATACCTATACAGCACCAGATGGTACAATGTCTGGTGGCTACGTCGATGATCGCTCACCAGATCATATGCATGGAAACATCGGCAAATTATGGAACGACGAAATACACACTGATGGTCACCTGAACATTGTTGATCCAGACTCCGGTGAAAGCCATGCCCAAACCGGCGTTTATTACGGCACTCATGGTCGTGTCATACTTCAGAGTAACGGAGATTGGAGCTACTACGCTTCCATAGGCCAAGACGCAACAGGTAGAAAGATTGATCACCTCGGCCAAGGTGAATCGATAACGGATACTGTCACCGTCAAATCGGCTGATGGCACCACTCACGATATTGTTGTCACCGTTCATGGCGATAACGACCGTCCGTATTGTTCTGGTGAAGTGCAACTGAACAGCGGTAAAGAAGATCTTGCTCAAACCATCACAGCAACCGAGCTAATCGCTAATACTGTTGACGTAGACGCCAACGATGCAGGTAAGCTCACTATCGCTAATTTGCATGCTGACCATGGCTCGATTCAAGACAATCACGATGGAACCTTCACCTTCACTCCAAGCCACAATTACAACGGCAGCGTCCACTTCACCTACGATGTGAAAGACGCGCATGGTGGTACAACACACACTGGCGCATCAACGACGCTCTCGGCTGTTGGCGATAAAGCCCAAATCGCTGGCGTTGATACTGGTTCAATAACCGAAAACAGCGCGGGTGTCGACATGTCACCCGACTATGCTCACTCAGGCATCGCCACACTTGGCAATACAACACTCTATGCTGATGGCAAGCTGACCATCACAGACCCCGATGTAGGCGAGTCAGGATTTGAACGCCAAGGCAGCAATGGTTACGACTATCACGGCACCTATGGCGATCTAATCTTACTCACCGATGGCACCTGGCATTACCATGCCGATGCTGGGCATCTATCAGGTATAGGTGCTAGACCCACAACGCGTGGCACTGCAATTGACCAACTTGGTGAAGGGCAAAGCTTAACCGATACGATTACAGTCCATTCAAAAGATGGTACAACACACGATATTGTCATCACCATTCACGGCAGTAACGACAGACCTTACTGTTCATCTGAAGTGGTGCTTGCAAATGGCAGTGAAGATACACGCCAAACCTTAACCACCGCGCAACTATTAGCGAATACCGTCGATGTGGATGCCAATGACGCCGGTAAACTAACCATTGAAAACCTGCATGCTGACCATGGCTCTATTCTAAACAATGCCGATGGTACGTTTACGTTTACCCCAGAAAAAGACTACAACGGCGCGGTGCACTTTAGCTATGACGTCAAAGATGCACACGGTGGTGTAACACACACCGGCGCAACCACCAACTTAGCTGCGGTTAACGACAACCCTGATGTGACGCCTTTAACCGACAGTGTCAGTGAGGGGGCCGATAATCATCACACCCTCAATCTGCTAGTAGGTGCCACAGACAAAGACGGCGACGCTTTAACCATCAGTCACCTTGAATATGCCATCGATGGTCAACCTCAGTCGGGCCAACTTCCAACGGGCATTACCTTAGATACTGATGGTCATACATTAATTGTTGATGCCACCAATCCCGCATTTAACCATTTGGCCAATGGTCAGTCGCAACAAATCGCTATCACTTATCAAGTAGAAGATGGCCATGGTGGAAGTACGCAACAAACCGCCACGCTTACGATTGCCGGGACAGATGATAAAGCCACACTGGTTTCTAATGTCATTCAGCTCACTGAAACACAAGCGCTGGATAGCGAATTTAAATTCTATAGAGGCCAGCTTCAGCTAATTGACCCTGATAGTGGTGATAACACTCAGTTTGTTTTTAGCGGGAAGTATTTAGGCCAAGGGTTTGAGCCTGGTCACCTTGATGTTTGGCCTAATGGCACTTATCAATTCAGATTAGAAGCTGTTACCAATCGTCATGCGGACGATCTCATTGGTAGCCTACATGCTGGCGAGTCGATGGAGCTCCCCTACGAAATCGAAACCAATGATGGTCAAAAGCTCACCATTATGGTGAAGGTGACCGGTGAAGATAACCAAGCAAAAATTGAAGTAACGCCCTACTCCAGCCTCAATAATCATGTTTACGAAGATCACACTTCCTTTGGCAATACCACTAATCAGCTCAGCAGTGGCGGCACGTTACACGTGATTGACCCCGATCACGACCAAGCCGGTTTTATTGCACAAACCATCACCACCGCCGAAGGTGGTCGGTTCAATATCAACGCAAAGGGCCATTGGTCATACGATATTGACAATGATAAAGTCCAACATTTAGGCGCAGGGGAAAGCTTCCAGAAAACCTTTACCGTTGAATCTATTGATGGCAGTGCTAAAAAAGATATCACAGTGACCGTTCATGGCACCAATGATGCGCCAATTGCCTCGGCTGAAGTGCGTTTAGCGAATGGCTTAGAAGATAGCAAAATTGTCCTCACCCCAGCACTGCTACTTGCTAACACAACTGATATCGATGATAACGATATTGGCAAATTATCCATTGAGAACCTACACGCCGACCATGGTTCGATATTAATTAATGGCGATGGCACCTTTACCTTTACGCCAGAAAAAGACTATAACGGCGATGTCCATTTTAGCTATGACGTCAAAGATGCCCACGGTGGTGTGACCCACACCGGTGCATCAACAACACTCTCGGCAGTTGGCGATGCTGCGATCTTCGCCGGAGATAAAAGCGGTCAAATAACAGAAGATCGCCACGTACAAGGTGATGCCCAACATACGATATTTGTCACTGGCGTGTTGAATGTTATCGATCCTGATGCCGGTGAAGATCATTTTTACGACACTCGTAATGCCCATGCGATCAGTGATCCCTATGGCGGTCATCTGACCATTGGAAAAGCCGGTGATTGGGCTTATTCGGTTCCCAATGCCAATATTCAGCACTTAGCGGCAGGGCAAGTCGAGCAGGTTCAATATGAAGTAACGACCGCTGGTGGTGATAAACAAATTATTACCATCAATGTGCATGGCACTAATGATAAACCAACAGTTTCTGAAGTTATCGTAGGTGCACATAACATTGATGAAGATGCTGCAAATGCGACCTCTGGGCAAATTATTATCAGCGATGTTGATCATAGCGATCAACATTCTGTCAGTATTGATAGCCAACATCAGCCACAGTATGGTTCTGTTACCTATAATAGCAATACACAAACTTGGGTCTACACACTTAATAACAGCAATAGCCATGTTAATGCTTTAAATAATGGTGAACAATTGACCGATAAGTTTTCTCTATTAGTCGATGATGGACACGGGGGCATTACAACTCAAGAAGTTGAAATGCGCATTGATGGACACAGCGATGTTCCACCAATGCCAACCCTAGTTGCCCCTGCAAAAATTACCGGCAGTGCAGGCAATCAGGACCTGCATGCCTCAATCGGAATTCCTCCAATTATTCACCAAGGAACGCCTACGCCAATGACAGGCTGGGGAATATCAGATCACCACGGACACTCTCTCACTGCATTACACGGTCAATTTGGTACTTTGCATGTCAATCCTGCAACCGGAGAGTTGAGTTACGATTACCAACAAACTTCATCAGGCGTCGTTAAGACACATACAGGAGGCTCTTACGGTAGTGGTACAGACGAAACCGACTCGTTTGTTTTAACCCTAGGAGGCGCTCAAAACTCACAAGTCGCGGTGCACCTACATTTGCACTCGCAATCCGTCCATGGAAACAGCGGACATCACATTGACCAAACCACACTAACTGGCATGGATTTATCGCCAATCGCTCCACCACCTCCTCCAGCACCCGGCATGAGCCAAGCGGATGAACCGGATGCCTCTTTCAGCACCCCTGATGAAGTTACTCTTAATTTTGATGAGGTGACGGCAAACCTAGAACATACAGCGATAGGCGAACACGAACAGCGTTCTGGTGCCCATGCTTACCTAGACGCTCTGGGTATTAATGCTGACTCGCCGTCTATAGATTCACCGTCACACAATGTACCAGTAGCGCATGATATCGATATCATTTTCAGTGATGCCGAGAGTGCTTATGGGGCTGAGCAAACTGACGATGGTATGAGTGATGGGCTGTCTCACCATACCGATAACCCATCTATTGATGATTCTTTACACCATCATAATGACGTTGACGGACTGCCTGACATAGACCCAAATAACTAGAACATCACCCCTTCGGTTAGATAAAAAAAGGAGCACGGCATGTTAATGCCGTTCACTTAAGA
>NZ_JBFRTN010000099.1:0-14562 GCF_041474095.1 Vibrio sp. 10N.222.54.A3 | reverse complement strand
CTAATTTCCAGTTTTAGACAAAAAACGTCAGATTTTACTGCCACAATCTACACACTAAAATAATAAATTAGGCTTATCCGTGGTTAAAAAATTATTACAGATTTTTGTTGATGAACTTTATCGTCTCAACTATAAATCGACTAGCATTACACATCGTCTTCCATTTTATTGGTATCGACCATTTAAATTAATAAGCCGATTACTTGTTTTACCCATCATATTTCTATTTATGGTTTAATTGTAATGAACAAAAACTTATCAAAATTAGAATGGTCACTATTGGTGACAACAATTACTTTCATTAGTCTTAGTGTCTTCCTTTACTACTTCTTATGTAAGAACTTGTTTAATGGTGGATTCAACGATGTTCTTGAAATAATTGCTGTATTGGTGCTGACTTATGGCTCATTTGTTTTTGCAAACTATAGCGTAACATTATTGGCCGAGAAGTATTGCAGCCGTAGGGTTCAACATGAAGATCATTAAATGGGTAATCTCGGCATCAACTTCGCTAACATTCTGGATTTTCATACTATGTTACTACTTCTCTAACTCAATCAACGCCAACACTGGAGCAAGTATGGCGCCTACTTTTGAAGGTAAGTACTGGACTATGGTCAATGGTGTTCGTTTGGGTAGATACAATCCTGAACACGGTGATGTCATTCGGTTCCTGCACCCTCCAAAACACCGTTCTGAAAAAATCTCATTCAGAAAAAGAGTGATTGGTATACCAGGTGATACTGTTATATTAGATATGGGAAAACTTTATATCAATGGTATAAAGGCATCTCATGGAATAACGAATGAAGAAGATGGTTACATATATATAAACGAGAAAGTTGGTCTTCACGATTATAATGTAAGGTATTCGAAAGAAAAATCAAAATTATTAAAAAGTAATCTTACTTGGCACGTTCCAGAAGGTAAAATAATGGTATTAGGTGATAATCGTGATCACTCCTATGATTCAACCTTTGATAGTTTCGGATATGCAGACATTAATAATGTTAACGGTATCTATAACAAAGTGATACTCAACGTAGCAAACGGTAGCCGTAAGTTAAATTGTAATTTAAGAAGCTCATCTGATTACAACATCCTCAACAGAAATTGTTAAACATTGTGATGACAGATGTAAATTAACCGGGCTAACTTCAATAGCTAATTTTTAGATTATAAATAACGATAGTAGCTGTCTATTAATAATAGGTAACGCGGGGTATCCCACGTTACCTTTATTATTTATATGGGCTTACAGAAAGTGCAAAGGAATCAGCTCTAAACCCAGCACACCACTGATGCTCATTACCACCAGCAGAGAGACCTTGAAGACGGTCTTTGACCACTGGAGGTAGTTGAGGCAATCAACCTTACGAAACGTCACTTTAGTCCACATAAAACAGACTGCCGCCGACACAGCTAGGTATTCATAACCTACGTCTCCGAGTAGGAACAGCGCCAATGAGACTGCGCCAAACGCCACCACATAGGCTTTCATGTGTTTATGTGCTTTGTCGACGCCCTCTTTCACCGGTAACACGGGAATGCCTGCATCTCGATAATCTTGTATCCGGAACATCGCGATCGCGTACGAGTGTGGCATTTGCCATAAACAGAACATCACAAACAACAATACCGCTTCAAGGCTGATGTAATTAGTCACCGCCAAGTAACCCACCAATGGCGGAACTGCGCCCGAAATACTGCCGACTAAAGTGCCGTACACCGATGTACGCTTGTACCACATGGTGTAGAAAAAGACGTAAAACACATAGCCAAGCAACACCATGACCGCAGAGATCGGATTAGCGAACTGAAACAGCAACGCTGTGCCTGCCAACAACATAACTAACGCATAGATAAATGCGACGTCTGTGTTGATATTGCCCTGAACCAATTCACGGTTCTGGGTACGTTTCATTTTCTGGTCGATGTCTCGATCAAAGATGTTGTTCACAACACAACCTGATGCAATAACAAGTCCCACACCCGCTAATGTTGTCACTAACAACATCGCATTGGCTGGTTCTGTTTTTGCAGCGAGGAAGAACCCCGCCGCAACAGAAATCAGGTTGCCGAAAATGATGCCCGGTTTGGTGATAGACAGATATCTTTTCAGCATACCTAGCCTACAACTTCATGTTGACGTTCATGTTGTAGATGATCCACACCGAGCCAGCGATAAGAATCAATACAACAATGGCGGTAAACATCAATGACACCAAGTTCCAACGCCCATCGGGAGATTTCGCTTCCATGTGCAAGAAGTACTTAAAGTGGACAAAGATTTGCACCAGCGCACAGCCGAACAAGATCACGTAAGTTTCCGTACTTGGTAGCGCATGTGCCCACACAATGTAGAACGGAATAATGGTGAGAATTAGTGAAGCAATAAAGCCTTTCACGTAATCCGTTGCACCGCTGTCTAGATGCTGTTCCATTACATCACCCCCATTAAGTACACGATGGTAAATACACAAATCCAAACGATATCAAGGAAATGCCAGAACAAACTTAAGCACTGGAAACGCATCGACATGTTGTCGTTCAAGCCTTTGGTTGAAAGTTGGTGATACGCCACCGCCATCCAGATAAGACCGAACGTTACGTGCAAACCGTGTGTACCAACCAAGGTAAAGAACGCTGAAAGGAACGCACTCTCTTGAGGACCATAACCTTCTGCAATCAAGTGGTGGAACTCATACACTTCCATACAGATAAAGGCTAAGCCCAATACGAAAGTCACTTTGATCCATCGCTTCAGTCCGGTCACGTCTTTGCGCTTCATTGCAATCATGCCAAAACCAAAGGTGATGCTACTGAACAGCAGCATCATGGTTTCGACAAACACGAACGGCAGTTCAAAGATGTCTTTACCTGTCGGCCCTGCAATTGATCCACTCTCAAGCACGGCATACGTCGCGAAAAGCGTGGCAAACAGGACACAGTCACTCATCAAGTAAACCCAGAAGCCAAACAACTTATTCCCCGCAGCTTCGTGGTGATGATCATGCGAGTGTGCAAGATCATAAGTGTGTGACGGAGTATTAGCTTGCATACGTCGTCTCCAAGTCATCTTTTTTGTCGTTGTTATCAGTGTCAGCGCTGTTACCACGACCAGAATGGTCGCCTTTCACTGACTGTTTCTTCGCTTCTGCAAGCTGTGCACGTCGAGCCGCTTCAATCGCTTTGATCTCTTCAACTTCCACGTAGTAGTCCACATCGTCGTTGTAGCTGTGTTGAATACACGTCACCACGATGCCTACTAAGCTTGCAGCCGCTAGCCACCAGATGTACCAGATCATTGCGAAGCCAAATGCCAACGCCCATGCAGACACATAAATGCCTGTCGGTGTGTTCTTCGGCATGTGAATACGTTCGTATTCTTCTTCCTGAGTTGGATCAAACTCACCACTTTGCTTTTGATACCAGAACGAATCGATCTCATCGCCCTTAGGCAATTTTGCAAAGTTATAGAACGGTGGTGGTGACGATGTCGCCCATTCGAATGTACGTCCGCCCCAAGGGTCACCCGTTAGATCTCGGGTTTGGTCGCGGTCACGAACACTCACGTAAATCTGAACGAACTGACACACCACACCCATCGCAATCACGCCCGTACCTGCAGCCGCAACCGCCAATAGTGGGAAGAACTCAGGGTTAATGTCTTGGCTCAAACGACGCGTCATGCCCATAAAACCTAGAGCGTAAAGCGGCAAGAACGCCATCAAGAAGCCGATGATCCAGCAGTAGAACGCGCGTTTGCCCCAAAGCTCGTTCAAAGTGAAACCGGTCGCTTTCGGGAACCAGTAACCAATCGCAGCGAAACAACCGAACACTACGCCACCGATGATTACGTTGTGGAAATGCGCAATCAGGAATACTGAGTTATGCAGAATGAAGTCTGCACCCGGTACTGCCATTAACACGCCCGTCATACCACCAACGGTGAAGGTGATAAGGAAGCCAACTGTCCACAACATAGGTGTTGTGAAACGGATACGACCTTTGTACATGGTGAACAGCCAGTTGAAGATCTTAACCCCGGTCGGGATAGAGATAATCATGGTTGCGATGCCAAAGAAGGCATTCACATTGGCGCCTGAACCCATGGTAAAGAAGTGATGCAGCCAAACCACAAACGCTAAAATAGTGATAGCCACCGTCGCCCATACCAGTGAGGTATAACCAAACAGTTTTTTGCGAGAGAAGGTTGCAGTCACTTCAGAGAACACACCGAAGATAGGCAAGATTAGGATGTACACCTCAGGGTGTCCCCATGCCCAAATCAAGTTCACATACATCATCACGTTGCCACCAAGGTCGTTGGTGAAGAAGTGCGTGCCGATGTATCTATCCAACGTCAGAAGCGCGATGGTTACCGTTAGGATTGGGAAAGAGATGATGATCAGGATGTTGGCACACAGAGATGCCCAAGTGAATACTGGCATCTTCATCATTGGCATAGAGGGAGTACGCATGCGCAAAATGGTCGCAAAGAAGTTCACACCCGTTAGCGTAGTACCCACTCCGGATATTTGCAGCGCCCATATCCAATAATCGACCCCGACTCCCGGGCTCGCCTCAATACCAGACAGCGGCGGATACGCCAACCAACCCGTACGGCCAAACTCACCTAAGCCAAGCGACATGTTGGATAGGATAATACCCACCACAAATAGCCAGAAGCTCAAGTTATTCAGATAAGGGAATGCAACATCACGAGCACCGATTTGCAACGGCACGATGATGTTCATCAAACCGATAACCAAAGGCATCGCTACGAAGAAAATCATGATCACGCCGTGAGCCGTGAAGATCTGGTCGTAGTGATGTGGCGGCAAATAGCCCGTTTCACCGGCTGCAGAAAGCAATTGCTGGCTACGCATCATGACCGCATCAGCAAAGCCACGAACTAACATCACCATCGCGACCGCAATGTACATGAAGCCTAGTTTTTTGTGGTCTACAGACGTAAACCATTCATTCCATAGGTATTGCCACTTACCGGCTTTTGTTACCGCATACACCACTAAACTACCCACTAAAGCGATCATGGTTAAGGTGATCAAAATAATGGGTTCGTGGTAGGGAATTGAGTCTAGAGTTAATCTTCCAAACATGACGATTATCCTTGGGTTTCCGGCAAACAGTTCATTGAACCAGGGTGCTGGGTCACAACATCAGTGAATAGAAATGGTGGGATACTGGAGAACAGAGTCACAGGTTCAGCCACACTTGGCGCTGCCAATGAACGGAACTGCTCCCAATCTTCAATGCGATCAGGGCTTGCTTTCACTTTTTCCACCCAGTTTAGAAATGCCACTTGATCAGGCATCGCTGATGCAGTGAATTTCATCTGTGAGAAACCTTTGCCACTGTAGTTCGATGCAAAACCTTTGAAGTCACCCTCATGGTTAGCAATCAAGTTCAGCTTGGTCACCATTCCCGGCATCGCGTAGATCTGCGAACCAAGACGCGGGATAAAGAACGCGTTCATGATGTTGTCTGAAGTTAGCTTAAACGTCACCGGTACATCTTTCGGGAACGCAACATAGTTAACCGTCGCAATGTTTTGCTCCGGATAGATGAACAGCCACTTCCAGTCCAGAGAGACCACTTCGATCACCATAGGTTGCACATCACTTTCCAGAGGCTTGGAAGGCTCTAGTTCGTGTGTTGTTCGCCAAGTGATGGTGGCAAGAATCGCGATGATGATGATTGGAATCGTCCATACCACCACTTCGATCTTGGTTGAGTGTGCCCAGTCTGGTGCATACTCTTCCGTAGTATTGCTTTCGCGGTATCGGTAAGCAAAGTAGATGGTCATCAGAATTACTGGGATGACGACAATCAACATCAGCAACAGAGCCGTGATAATCAGCTCTTTTTCCTGAACGCCAACGCTACCTTTTGGGTCGAGCAATGCGGAGTTACATCCTTCGAGCATCAGAACGGTTCCTAGCAAACCAATCTTCGACAAATTTGTCCTCGATAAAATGCGTTTATATCTTGAAGCTTCCATTAACTTTCTCGATGGTTATCCAGCCTCAGAACGAACGTCTGAGTACTGGTTGTCATGATCATTAGAATATTTATGTGTTGAGCATGTGAAACGCCGCATCTCAAAAAGCAATGCAATAAGGTTCGTTACTGCTGGGTTAAAACCACACAGAAAACATGACTTAATTGTTACACTTTGAAATACATTGTTACATTCGGCGCATTATGAAGAGTTGAAATTGAAAGCTCACCAAACAAACTTGGAAACTAACCTTCCATTTATGAAGACGAAAACTAAGAAGCAGTAAGCGATTAAGACACACATCAATAGCGTGCTACACAGATGGAGCCAGTACTGACAAGGGATTTAGAAAAAGTAGATAAACACTCGCGCGTCACCACTGCTCAGAGCAAGTTCAAGGTACATTAGAAAGAGCGAATAAATAGAAGTGTGACGCCCATCAAGATTGTGAATTCACATACCATTTACAAGGTATTCACTGGTTAGATTATTCAAAATACCCACTCATTCACCAGCAAGATAACCAAGCATTCATCGATGTACTACTGTGACGAATTGAAAGAATATTATGACTAACAGAAAGGATAATTTGACTAATTGAGGGCGTAATAGCGGTAAAAAGCACAACAAAATGGTAGGAATTGGGGTGAATTTATCGAGAATAACAACACCATAATCGAGCCAGATACGGCTCGATTATGGGCAATTAAAGAGTAGCCAAATTGAAGAGACGTTAAATCGAAAAACAGTTATGCCGCTTGAGTAGTCATGGATTTTCGCTGATTTCGAGTCATCAAATGATAAACCACAGGCACAAAGTAGAATGAAATAAGCGTGGTTAATACGGTACCGCCCACAATCGCGACCGCAAACGGAGGCCAGAAACCACCGCCAGCGATGATCAACGGCATAAAGCCCCCCACCGTTGTGATCGTGGTTGAGCTGATATGACGAGTACACGACATCACCGCCTCAACGACTGCATCGACATTACCGGATGAAGCTTGTTCATCGAGTTTCAATTCCGTCAGAATCACGATGGCAGCGTTAATCGCTAAGCCCGCAATCCCGAGCATGGCGATGATCACCGTAAAGCCAAATGGATAACCGAAGATCCATACCGACAACAGCCCTAGTCCACCAGCCAACCCCGCCACCATGAAGATGATGCTACTCATTCGGAACGAGTTGAACGACATCACCACCACCAACACCATCAATACCACCACAACGGCGACATTCGAGATAAGGCTGTTAACTGAATTGTCACGCTCAGCGGATTCACCACCAAAACCAATCGTATAACCCGATGGCATCTGATAGCTTGCTAAGCGTTTCTGGAATTCATTAAGGACGGTTTGAGGTAAAACACCCGCTTCAATGTAACCTTCAATGGTGTTCACTCGTTGCCCGTTACGACGAGTAATCGCGCCGCGGCTAGTAGTTAATTCAAGTTCAGCCAGAGTCGAAACATTAATTCCCGTTGAGTACACCTCAGAGCTAATTGGCAAACGAATATTGCTTAAATGCGCTAGGTTTTCACGCGCTTCATCCGCGACACGAACACGGATTGGTACCGACTCACTGCCTTCAATCACAGAGCCACTTTCACGACCTGTCAGCGTAGTTTGCAGCATACCTGCGAACTGGTTCAATGAAATACCGTTCAGCTTTGCGGTGTCTTCATCGACCTTCAACCACACCTTAGGTGTACCCGGTTGCAGCGTTTCCCTTGTGTGCGTCACATGAGGAACACCCGCCAAAATCAATCGCACATCCTCACCAATCGCTTTCAACGTATCGAGGTTTTCACCATACACTCGCAGTTCAACGGGCGCGGTAAATGGAGGCCCTTGGTTAAGCTTACGTACCAAGATTTGTGCTTCCGGCACCTCTTCATCCAACACCTTTTGCAACTGTGGAATTAGCGCATTGGCTTGGTCAAAGTTCTCTGTTTTCACCATGGCTTGCGAGAAGTACGGCGCGTTATTTTGCCTTGCTTGCAGATTGTAATAGAAGGATGGGAAGTTTGCGCCCACTAGCCAATCGATACGCTCCACTTCAAGGTAACGATGAATAATATCGTCAATTTTTTCAGATGTGTTTTTGGTGGCGTAAATGCTCGCTTGCGGCGGCATGTAAACCTGAATCTCAAACATGTCTCGGTCTGATGGCGGGAAGAATTGCTCAGTCAGCTGAGACATACTCCAGTAACCGGTAAACGGAACCAACAACACCAAAGCAATCGTGATAATTGGATGCGTGACACCAAAGCGGACAGAAGACGAGAACCAGCGCGTCAAAGCCGGGATTCTTAAGCCGGTCATGTACCAATGGTGCTGTCCTTTCTTGTCGACATCACTGAGTTGTTTCGGCAGTAGCTTAGTCGCTAAGCCTGCGATTAAGGTGTGCGAGATGATGTAAGAGCCGATCAATGAGAAAGAAACGGTAATCGCAATACCACCGACGAACTCACCCGATGCACCCGGCATCAAGATAATCGGGGCAAACGCCAACACGGTAGTTAAAGTTGAGCCTAATAACGGCACCCATAAATGCTTCAATGCATTCATGGTCGCTTCTGCTCGTTGTTGCCCTTTCAAACGATAAGCTTGAATGGTATCGACCATCACCACCGCGTTATCAACCATGATCCCGAGCGCCACAATTAGGCCTGTCACCGACATTTGGTTAATCGGCACACCGGTCATTTTCATGAACGACAGGGTCAATAATGAGGTTAACGGCAGAGAAATGGCGACTAAGATCGCGGCACGCACGCCTAAAGTGACAAACAGAACAATCAAGATCAGACCGAAACCGATCATCAAGCTTTTACCTAAATCGTCTAAGCGAGTTTCGGTATAACCTTGCTGATTAAAGAGCACGGTCACCTTAACGTTACTTGGTAACTCTTGCTCAAATTTACCAATCAGAGCATTAGCTCGCGACGTCCAATTATCAACTCGCAGATCAGGATGCATTCTTGCCGCGACAATCACACCCGGCTCACCATCAATAATGGCAATCTGGTCTTGTGGGGTTTTCTCACCACGTTTCACAGAAGCAATGTCTTCCATGCGGATGATGTGACCGTTGCTGTCGGTGGCTATTGGCACCTGTTTAATACGTTCAATGGAATCAAGCTCAGACTTAATCTCTAAGCCAAAGCGAGAATAAGCACTGACCAATTCACCGGCAGAGTTTTTGGCGTCCGCCCCTTCTAGCGACTCAGCAATATTAGCACTTGATCGCCCTAGAGCAGCGGCATCGGCCGTACGCAAACTGATTTGAATCTCTTCTTGTGGCATACCATATTCATCAACGAATTCGGTACCCGACAAAGTTCTTAGTCGCTTAGCGAGTTCTTTGGCATAACGCCCAAGTGTTAATCGGTCAGGCTCGCCTGAACCAGACCAGGTTAGAGATGCGATGGTTGTGAAAGCATAGGTATGGTCGCTATCGAGATCGGGAGAATGAGAGCCCGCAGGCAAAATGGATTCGATGTCAGATAACTTGTCGCGAGCTTGAGACCAAACCGGCTCAGGCTCGGTGATGGTGTCATTCAATTCTAAGGTGACAATAGACACGCCCGGCCTTGAGGTTGAGCTCACGAGTTTAACTTCACTCAGCTCACGCAGCTTGTTCTCGATAACCTCAGTAACTAAGGTTTCAACACGCTCGGCACTGGCGCCGGGGAAACTGGTAGTAATGTTCGCGTAACGGTTGATGATTACTGGATCTTCTGCACGTGGCAACGTCATGAACGCAGAAATACCACTCACCATCAGCAGTGCGGTCATTAAGATAAGCAGTCGAGTGTTGGAAATAGTCTCTATGATTTTCATGCTATTTCCTATTCAGCAGTAACGCTAGCTGGCTTTACGGTTTGTCCTGGCACTAAACGATGTAAGCCACTGGCAATCACTTGTTCACCGTCTTCAATCGCCCCACTCACGTACGCTTGTTGATTGTTGGCAAACAACACCTGAACACTTCTACGTTCAACCTTGTTGTCTTCACCAATCACAAAGATGTTCCACACACCGCGTAGGCCGTCAATCAAACCCGTTAATGGCACCCAGTAGCCTTGGTCATCAATCTGTTCATCAAATTTAAGGTAGGCAAGTTGCCCTTCCAATACCGATGATTGTTCAGGGAATAGGTAACGCAAACCAACACTGCGAGATTGGGTGTCGACCATTGCGCCGGGATTCAATAGCTCCACGGCATAATCTGTTCTCCCAACTCGGATGTTAGGCGAAGAAAGTGAGGTGACTTTTTGCATTTGGTGAGCAGGAATACCGATGAAGGCCTCTTTGCCCTCAGAAGCGAGCAGTGTAAGAGTTGGATTACCCACATTCACCACATCTCCGAGCGAAACAAAGCGCGTCGCGATGGTTCCAGAATAAGGCGCAAGCACTGTCGACTTCACCAATTTCAGTTCATTGCCTTTTACCGATGCATCGATGCGCAACAAGTTCGCCTGCAATACGCGTTGCTCACTGGTGAGAGAATCAATCTCCGCTTCGGCACTGAAGCCTTTCGCTTTCAATGAACGTTGACGTTTAAGGTTCGCTGCCACCAAACTCAATTGAGCTTTGACTTCTTCAGCCTGCGCTTTCAGTTGGCTAGACTCGGTTTCCAAAAGTTGGGTATCCAGTCTGATCAACGGCTGACCCGTTGTGACTGTGTCACCGACATCCACCAGAATCTCGTTTACTTTTCCGGCCAACTCGAAACCTAAATTGGCCTGTTGACCCGCCTTAACCACACCGACATATTCGCGTTGTACTGCATAAGAGGAAGACAGCGCCAAGGCCATCGTTTCCACGGTTAAAATAGTTTGGACGCTCGATGCCGTTTCAGAGGTTGAATCAACCGACTCTTGGGCTTGTTCCTTTTCGCCACATCCAACAAGAAAAGCCGACAACGCCACTGCTACTGCGCTTCCCTTCATCAATTTATACATACTTCCTGTTCCTATGCGGTACTCAATTATGTTCTTTTTTTAGACTAACCAAACCAAACTAGACTGTCTAGTTTGATTATGTTAAAAATAAGTTTCATGGTTAATGTTTGATAAAACCATCACAAAAAGCATAATGCTTAGCGCCAAATGAGACACCTATAGCGGAGTATCAATAGGCACTAAGCAAAGAGACAAGCTAGGTAACGACCCAACACCAAGTAACGAGAAGCAAGCACGTGACAAAAATCATCAAGAGTGAACAGAAGAGATCGCAGATCTTAACCGCAGCCAGCCAACTTTTCTCTGAACATGGCTTCAAGATCAATATGGATCAGATAGCCAAAGCAGCGAACGTTTCTAAGCAAACGGTCTACTCTCACTTTAAAAACAAAGACGAACTTTTCGAAACCTGCATGCAAACCAAGTGTGCGGAGCGAGAACTCAGTCCTGCTGCCTTTGATATGGATGCTGCGGTGGGTGATGAGTTGGTGAAATTTGGTGTGAAGTTTCAGGATTTATTACTTGATGAACAATCTAGACAAACCTTTCAAAATGCCATTAGCCAAGCGAATACGCATCCAGAGATCGCCTCTATCTATTTAGAAACTGGGCCACAAAAAACCACCAAATTACTTGCTGATTATTTGCAGTCGAAAATAGACTCTGGTGATCTCACACTGTCGACATCAAGCTCGCCAGTCATTGCAGCACGCCAACTGTTGCTGATGTTTCACGGCAAATCGGCGTATTGGGGATTCTTCGGACACGACAGCGGAGAATCTGAAGAAGAAAGACTTCACTACACTCGCGAATGTGTCGCGCTATTCTTGAACGGCAACCAGCCTCGTTAATTGTAGCTCTATCTTTGAATAAAAAAGGCACAGAGAAATTCATCCTCTGTGCCTTATCAATCATCAGTCACTCTCAGCAATAACAGCGATCGGTTTATTGGGTATGTTCCACAACGATCAGCTCATCGGTATTGAAGCCACGCTCTTTCGACATGGCTTTAAACTTCTCCATCACTTCTGGTGCGACTTCAGGCGTTCTTGCGAGTAGCCATAAGTAATCAGTGTCGGGCCCAGAAACAAACGCGTATTGGTAGCCCTCTTTGTCTAATTCAAACACGACATAAGCGCCGTAGAAAGGGCCAAAGAAAGACACTTTCAAATAGCCTTGTTCAGAGCCCTCAACGAAGTACGCTTTTCCTTCCGCTTCGTTCCACTCACCTTCTTCCGCCGAATAACCACGGTTAATCACCTTCACGCCGCCATCATCACGAAGGCTGTATTCAGCGCTGATGTTGTCTAAGCCACGCTCAAACGAGTGATCCAAACGAGCCACTTCGTACCATTTCCCTAGGTATCGTTCCAACTCAAACTGTTGAACAGGCTTTACCGTTTCGGGCATGCCAACACAACCACCCAATAAGATCACGCTAAGCAGCAATAATATTTTTTTCATCCTAACCTCGACTTGTTTTTATTAGTAATGCGAGTAAGTCTCTTGAAAACATAAACTTACATCCTTGGTAATACGTTAAATCCATTTTTATAGCTCACTTAACTGTAATTTATTCAGAACCTTATGTGAATTGTTTAGTCTGCGAATGGATTCGCAATCCTTTATTGACGAGCTGTATTCCCACAACCACCTCAAAAGGCACTGGAATTACATTCAAACAAGAGAGCAACCAAGGACACTTTATTATTAAAAATTCACGATATGATTCTCGCCACTCGCTTTCTATACTTACTAAACCGTGGAACATGGAAGACATAATAATGAATAACAAGCTCACTCTGCCACGTACTGCATGGATAGCATTACTCACAAGCTTATCGGCCGTAGCGCCGGTGCTTGCACAAGCCAACACCGTTGTCCAAGCGCAAACAGCAGTTCAAACACAAACACCAGTTCAAGCGCAAACATCTGTTCATAACCAAAGTGCTGACCAGATCTTTATCAATGCTGATATATACGGGCATCGTGAGTCGGACTCGATCGTTACCCACAAAGGCAAGATCATCTTCATTGGTAACCAATCACAGGCGCAAACTTTTCAAGGGCAAAGCACTTATGTCATTGATTTAGACAATGCCTTTGTCCTTCCGGGATTTATTGATAACCATAACCATGTGTTTGAAGCCGCCTCAGAGCTGGGTGGCAATTGTGAACTCGACTCTGAAGCAACGTTAGAAGAGCAAATCCCCTACTTAGAAGCGTGTAAGATCAATGCTGATACCGATGGCAGAGGTTGGCTTATGGGCTATGGTTTTTCTTTGGAAGCGACGCTCGATAGCGACTCTGACTACACGCCACTAGAGATCATCGACAGTGTCTTCCCTAATCGCCCCGTGGTGCTTATGGAGCAGACTTCACACTCGATGTGGGTCAACTCAAAAGCACTAAAAATCGCTCGAATCAGCCAACAATCTCCAGACCCACAAGGCGGTGTTTATTTAAAAGACCAAGACAGCAGCAAGCTCAATGGCATCTTGCTAGACAATGCTGGCGATCAAGTGATGGAGATGGCTTGGAATAGCCAAAGTGAACTGTTTGAGCAAAGCTACCAAGGCTTAATGTTCGGGCTTGAGGAAGCGGCAACCCACGGCATCACCACCATTGGCGACGGTCGCATGTATTGGAAACGAGGTTGGTATGACGTTTGGCTAGAGGCCGAGCAAAATCAAGACTTAACGGCGCGAGTATCGCTACGCCCTTGGGTGTACCCATCGATGGTGATGTCTTCTCAATTAGAAGTCTTTGAGAAAATGCATTCCGACGATAAAAGCCATCTGTTACTTGTCGATCAGGTGAAAATGTACAGTGATGGCATCTTTATCAATGGCACCGCCAAAACACTCGCGCCCTACTTAGATACTTATCTACCCCAGTCTCCTAATGGCTTGAACTATATTCCGCCAGAACAAATGAAAGAATGGTTAACTGCGCTCGAGAAAATCGGCTTTAGCGCCCACATTCATGCGATTGGTGATGGAGCGGTTCGTGAATCTCTTGATGCGATAGAAAGTATTCGCAAACAAGGTTCAACCAAACCCTACACCCTAACCCATGTCGAATTAATCAATGATGAAGATGTGCCACGCTTTCGCCAGTTAGATGTAACTGCAGATTTCCAAGTTGGCCCTGATTACGTTGCAAGGCATCAACACCAATGGGCTGAAGCTTTCCTAGGTGCTCGCCGTGCTAAAGCCATGATGAACCTCGATGCAATACTCAAGACCGACGCGAATATCACCTTAAGCAGTGACTGGAACGTACACGACATCAACCCTTTAGTCGGCATCGCGAACAGCTTAATCATGGGCCAAACCGGCCTAACCGATATCTACACAGCCATCGACGCTTACACGCTCAATGCCGCCAAAAGTCTTGGAATTGAAGATGTAACAGGTTCTATTGAGGTAGGCAAATCCGCTGACTTCGCCATTCTCGACCGCGACATCACCACAGTATCAGCAAGACAAATCGCTAAGACTCAAGTGTTGATGACGGTGTTACGCGGGGATGTGGTTTACGAAATCGAGTAGGAGGAGGC
>NZ_JBFRTN010000098.1:0-434 GCF_041474095.1 Vibrio sp. 10N.222.54.A3 | reverse complement strand
TCGCCGAACGTTGTCATACCGATGATCTTGCCACCGAAACCAACGTACTTGTACCAGAAGTCAGCGATGCCAGCTTCTACAGCGATACGTGCCGTTACGTCAGATGGAAGTACAGACTCACGGTACTGCGCGTCTTGTTTGTCGAACGCATCAGTAGCAGGCATAGAAACTACGCGTACTTTCTTACCTTCAGCCGTTAGCTCAGCAGCAGCGTTAACCGCTAGCTCAACTTCAGAACCCGTTGCGATAAGGATAAGCTCTGGCTTGCCTTCACAATCTTTCAGGATGTAACCACCCTTAGCGATGTTTGCTACTTGCTCAGCGTCACGATCTTGTTGTGCAAGGTTTTGACGAGAGAAGATAAGTGCAGAAGGACCATCTTTACGCTCGATTGCTAGTTTCCAAGCAACAGCAGACTCAACTTGGTCACATGG
>NZ_JBFRTN010000097.1:0-7990 GCF_041474095.1 Vibrio sp. 10N.222.54.A3 | reverse complement strand
GCCATGCTCGGCGCACAATGAAAAACGGCCACCTTAGGGTAGCCGTTTTTATTTGTCGATTTAACTTCGTCGATGTTTCACGTGGAACATAAATCTGCGTGTTCGCTAACCAGAGTAAGCACTGTGCCAGTCTCTCCACACAGGATCAAAACCACGTTGACGAATCATTGACTCAACATCGGCAGCACTTCGCTCATCACTTATTTCAAATTGCTCGAGTTCTTCTTCATCAGAAGCATAACCACCAGGCTGGGTTTTAGACGCAGCCGACATACTGGTGATTCCCAATGGCAACACATTGTCACGGAAAGCTGCAGACTCACGAGTCGAGAGAGACAATTCAACCTCAGGGTTTAATAAACGATACGCACAGATAAGTTGAACCAACTGTTTATCACTCATAATCGATTTAGGCTGCAAACCACCCTCACACGGACGAAGACGTGGGAATGAAATCGAGTAACGTGTTTGCCAATAAGTACGCTCAAGATAGTCTAAGTGAGCGGCCACGAAGAAACAGTCGGTACGCCAATCTTCCAAGCCAATCAAAGCGCCAATACCTATCTTATCAATACCCGCTTTTGCCAAACGATCGGGCGTTTCGAGCCGGTATTCAAAATCCATTTTATTGCCACGCAAGTGGTGTTCCGCGTAGGTACTTGGGCTATACGTTTCTTGGTAAACCATCACCGCATCTAAGCCGAGAGTTTTAAGCTCTGCGTAGTCATCTTGATCAAGCGGCTGCACTTCCATCGCAAGATAGTTAAATTGTGCCTTAATATTCGGTAGCACTTCACGGAAGTACTTCATCCCGACCTTGGTTTCATGTTCACCAGTCACCAACAATACACTATCAAACTTCATCTTTTTGATAGCGGCACTTTCAGCATCGATTTCATCTAAAGTAAGTGTGCGACGCTTAATGCGGTTCTCCATTGAGAAACCACAATACGTGCACGCATTCGCACATAAGTTTGAGAGGTACAATGGAATATACAACGACATTGTATTGCCGAATCGCTTGCGTGTGAGTGCCAACGATTGTTGCGCCATCTGCTCTAAGTAAGGTTCTGCTGCCGGAGAGATAAGAGCCTTAAAGTCTTCCAAGTCGCGTTTAGGTTTACTCAGAGCGCGCTCAACATCCGCTGCCGTTTTACTGAAGATGGACATACCAATGTCATCCCAGTTGAGCTGTTTAAATCGATCAACAAACGTCATAAGGACACTACTCGTCTAGGAATGAAGTTAGCGGACTAGAAGCAACCGCATGAGACACCTGTCCAGCAAGACCAGAAAGGTAAGCCATACGGCCAGCTTCAACTGCCAGTTTAAAAGCAATCGCCATATCAACGGGTTGTTGAGAAGCCGCAATTGCAGTATTAACTAACACGGCATCCGCGCCCATTTCCATTGCACGAGTAGCATGAGATGGCGCACCAATACCAGCGTCAACAATCACAGGGACGTTCGCTTGGTCGATAATGATCTCTAAGAAGTCTGCCGAAGCGATACCTTTGTTCGACCCAATCGGCGCACCTAGCGGCATAACCGCAGCACAACCCACCTCTTCCAATCGTTTACACAACACTGGGTCAGCATGACAGTAAGGCAACACAACAAAGCCATCTTTAACCATTTGCTCAGCCGCTTTTAATGTCTCAATTGGGTCTGGCATCAAGTACTTTGGATCAGGGTGAATTTCCAGTTTGAGCCAGTTTGTGCCTAGCGCTTCGCGAGCCAAATGCGCAGCAAAGATGGCATCCTTCGCGTTCTTCGCCCCGGAGGTATTTGGTAACAAGTTCACGCCAGCATCAATGATGGGCTGTAAAATATCATCTTGCTCAGAGCGAATATCAACTCTCTTCAACGCCATGGTTGCCAGTTGAGAACCGGAAGCTTCGATAGCACTCGCCATTAAATGTTTATTCGCGAACTTGCCCGTTCCAGTAAAGAGTCGTGATTGAAATGTTTTATCTGCGATAGTTAACATAGTTAGCCTCCTGCAATAGCTTGGAAAAGAGAAATAGCATCGCCTTCATTGACGACCCTTTGTTGCCACTGACTACGCGGGACAACCGCATTATTGATAGCAAAGACACAACCCTGATCGGGTAGTGAAAGCGCTTGGATGATATCCGCTAGAGACGACGATTGTGCAACCTGTTCTGGTTGCTCATTGATAGAGATCGTTATGTTGCTCATTGGGTTTCTTCTTCTAAATAGTTAACTGTAGATGTGCAGCAAACGGGGCATTCACTATCTTGAGTGACACTTAAGTTTTGCCAGTTCATCGTCTGACCATCAAACAGTTTGAGCTGATGTGTTGCAACCTGGAACTCGCCAGTGCTAATACGTTGAATCGCTGCCAGTGCTTGGAGGTTGCCTATGGTGCCAACAACTGGGCCTATGATGCCGCTATCGCTACAACGTGTCGTTTGTGGATGATGACTGAACGGGAACAAACAGTGATAGCACCCTTTCTGCATCTGATAATCAAAGACAATAAACTGACCTTTCCATCCGATCGCAGAACCAGAAACCAAAGGTGTCTTGCTACCAAAACATGCTTGGTTAACCTGCTGACGTGACTCAAAGTTGTCAGTACAATCCAACACCAAATCAGCGAGCATCACCTCAAGCTCAAGCTGGCTCTGAGTCATTCGCCTATTGATGGTTCTCACTTGGTTTCGACCATTAAGCTCAGTCAGTTTTTGCTTCAGAGCTTCGACCTTAGGCGAACCTAACTGGCTTTCCTTGAACGCAACTTGTCGTTGAAGGTTAGACGAATCCACACAATCATCATCAACTAATACGATTTTCCCGATACCGGAAGCCGCAAGATAGAGAGCCGCAGCATTGCCTAAGCCACCACAACCGATGACCAATACATGGCTATCTAATAGATTGCGTTGCCCTTGCTCACCCACTTCAGGAAGTGCGAGTTGTCGTTGATAACGAATGAATTCGAAATCATTCAGCATGACTTAGCTCCTGAGTTACCTCTTTAGCAGCACCTGAAGAACGGTCAGCCATTAATGCTTCGAAGAACTCAATCACTTGTTTTGGGTCTTCGGCTAACGTAATCGCACGTACAACAGCAAGGCTCGATACCCCACAACTCCACACCTGTGCGGCCGTCGACTGGTCAATTCCACCAATCGCAACTGTCGGATAACCGGTGAGTTCTTCTGTGTATGGGATAGTATCAATCAGCTGCTGATAGAGAGATAAACGCACAAGTCCTTGAGGCTTCGATGGCATCTGCTTAGTGGTGGTTGGGAATATATGCCCCAGCGCAATATAGCTTGGGTTGATTTGCACAATGCGTAGCAACTCGTAATAACCATGAGTCGATAGACCGATCTTAATACCAGCTTGGCTCAGTTGAGATAGGTTGGATTCTTCGATGTCCTCTTGCCCCAAATGAACACCAAAAGCATCATGCTTAAGTGCCAATTGCCAATAGTCATTGATAAAAACCTGAGCGTTGTGCTCTCTACCGAGTTCGATAGATCGCGCGATTTGTTGTTCTAAATCTGCTTGCTGTGGGTTCTTAATACGCAGTTGAACTGTGTTAATTCCAAGCTTGAGCAGCCTTTCGATCCACTCAACATCATCAACCACTGGGTATAGTCCTAGGCTACTCTTACTCAATTCCGGGAACGACAGTGATGTTCCTTGGTGCGCCCAACCAACACTAATATCCAGTCGCTCATCTTCGAGAACGGGAATAGGAAAGTTTTGATAGTTTGCTGGCCATGTTCCACGTGAAACACTAGATGCTGCGCGAGCTAAAACCAGTGCATCTTCTAATGGGAATTCCAACGCCAACAAAGTAAGTAACCAAGCAAAGTGGCCACGACTATCTAACTCCTGATGAGCTGGAGTTTCACTCTTGATAGCGCGATTAGAATCTAGCTGTGACCAGATATCCAATGCAGCTGAGTCATCTAAGACACCGATATAGATGGTATTCGGAGTTTGTGCCAAGGCATCGCGGACACCAGCTAGCGCCACTGAATGACTGTAATAAACGATATGATCAAGCTCACTTGAGCGACACTCCGCCAATGAATCAACATCATGAGCAAAACCAATAGATAACGCTTGCTGAGCATCAACGATAGAGAAGCATTGAGTTGGGCTTACACCCAACTCAACTGCATCGGTTGCCAAGCCTTGTCGCTTAGCAACCAATAGACAGCTTTGCACCTCTCCCGTTAGCTCAATATTTTGAGATGGGATAAGAATCTTCACTGTCATTATTCCTCTAATTGAGCTTCTTTTGCGCCTACTGCTGGGTGATAAAGTTCAGAGCCAGTATCACGGAACTCTTGTGATTTCTGACGCATCCCTTCCAACGGATTATCAAGCATCTTAATCTCGATAGCCTGATCAGCAGCCACTTGTTCAGTGTCTTTCGCGTACTCTCGAACTTCTTGAGAGATCTTCATTGAACAGAATTTAGGTCCACACATAGAGCAGAAGTGAGCAACCTTGCCAGATTCTTGTGGCAGGGTTTCATCGTGGAAAGAACGGGCTGTTTCTGGATCTAAAGCTAGATTAAATTGGTCTTCCCAACGGAATTCAAAACGAGCTTTAGATAATGCATTATCTCGGATTTGTGCGCCCGGATGCCCTTTTGCCAAGTCTGCTGCATGTGCTGCCAGCTTGTAAGTAATCAAGCCAGTCTTCACATCTTCTTTATTTGGTAAGCCCAAATGCTCTTTAGGTGTTACATAACAAAGCATCGCACAGCCGTACCAACCAATCATCGCCGCGCCAATACCAGAGGTAATGTGGTCATAACCCGGTGCAATATCAGTGGTCAGCGGGCCTAACGTATAGAAAGGCGCTTCATGGCAGTGCTCTAACTGCTCATCCATGTTCTCTTTAATAAGATGCATAGGTACATGTCCAGGACCTTCAATGATCACCTGAACATCGTATTCCCAAGCCACTTTAGTTAACTCACCTAGAGTACGTAACTCCGAGAACTGAGCCTCATCATTGGCATCTGCAATAGAGCCAGGACGTAGGCCGTCACCTAGTGACAAAGCCACATCGTACTTCGCACAGATCTCACAGATCTCGCGGAAGTGTGTGTATAGGAAGCTTTCTTGGTGATGTGCAAGACACCATTTCGCGATAATAGAGCCACCACGAGAAACAATACCTGTCACACGCTTAGCCGTCATAGAAACATAACGAAGAAGCAAACCAGCATGGATAGTGAAGTAATCAACGCCCTGCTCCGCTTGTTCAATCAAAGTATCGCGCATCACTTCCCAGTTAAGGTCTTCGGCTACGCCATTCACTTTCTCAAGCGCATGATACATAGGAACCGTACCAATCGGCACTGGGCTATTACGTAGGATCCATTCACGAGTCTCGTGGATATTACGGCCAGTAGAAAGATCCATTACGGTATCGCCGCCCCAGCGAGTCGACCATACTAGCTTCTCAACTTCTTCTTCAATCGAAGAGCTTACAGAAGAGTTACCGATATTGGCGTTCACTTTCACTAAGAAGTTTCGGCCAATAATCATAGGTTCTGATTCTGGGTGGTTGATGTTTGAAGGGATGATAGCTCGGCCTTCAGCGACCTCTTTACGCACGAACTCAGGGGTAATTTCTTTTGGCAGGTTTGCGCCAAAGTTATGGCCTGGGTGTTGGTGATTAAGCTGTTCATCAGCGAACTTCTGACGCCCCATGTTCTCACGTATCGCAATGTACTCCATCTCAGGAGTGATAATTCCCTGACGAGCATAATGCAGTTGAGTTACACATTGGTCGCCAGTAGCGCGACGAATTCGAGGCAGGTTTCCGTAACGAAGGTCGTCTAGGGTTTCATCTTCTAAACGTTCTTTGGTGTAAACAGAGCTTACATCATCGAGCAATTCCGTATCACCACGCTCTTCAATCCATTGCTCTCGCAACTTAGGAAGGCCACTATAAAGGTCTATTTCATGCGTAGGATCGGTATAAACACCTGAGGTGTCGTAGACATGAATTGGCTCATTAGGTTCGAATACAGGCTCTTTTTTGGTGCCACCAACAAGGCTATCTGCGAGGGATATTTCTCGTACAGGGACTTGAATGTCCTCTCGAGACCCTTGGATGTAAGCTTTTTTTGAGTTTGGATAAGGTTGTACAGATAAAGAATCAATGAAATTCTTCGCTTCCAGTCTTGCTTGTTTACGACTCGACATAGCATTTTTCCTTGGCTTTTAGCCATTATTTATAGGGATAAAAATGCTTGACGGATAAGATGCTACAAGAGGGATCACAGCAAGAAAATGCAGTTGTGATCTGGAGATAGATCTCTAGAAGGATTCTAGTTAGATATCTACTCTTGTTCCCTTCGCAGGTATTAGCCTGATCAGGTTCAACGGATCCCGAGTTAACGGTCTCAGCCATATGGCACTCCGACAAGTACGATCGAGTATATAAAAACGGCTTGGATAAACCAAGCCGAGTTGTTAACAAATCGTAAGAAAGTTTTAAGACTTTATCAGAAGTTGGAAGCCGATCCATGCGGCTGAAATACTGAGAACCACATTGAGCAGTACATTGAGCCCCATCTTGAAGAACGCACCCTGCTGCATAAGAAGCACGTTATCCATCGAAAACGTAGAAAATGTCGTCAGGGCTCCAAGGAAACCAAGACCGATAATTTGTCTCCACGGCTCCGTCGCAACCATCTCATTTTCAAACGCGGCGATGAGCAATCCCATAATCAAAGAGCCAATTACGTTAACAGTCAGCGTACCGTAAGGAAAACCACGCCCTAACATCACAACGCATAACTCTGAAATCAAGTAACGTGAACAAGCACCAAACGCGCCACCGATGGCGATAAAACCTAGAATAGATAACTGACCCATGAATCCTCCCAAACAATAATCCCTATATTCTAGCTTTAACGCCGATAAAAGCGAGGGTAGAAACTAAGAATGCATGCGCAAATATTAAACGTTACAGGTGTCACTTAACTTCAATATATCCCATCAAACCCGTTTTCATGTGTTCTATAACATGACAATGATACATCCAGCGGCCAGGGTTGTCGGCTACAAATGCAGCTTTAGCTCGGCCATTTTTTCCAAGTAACACTGTATCAGTATGGAAAGGTTCTTCAACTTTCTTCCCATCAAGTTCCAATACAATGAATGTATGGCCGTGAATGTGAATCGGGTGATGATATTGAGTGACGTTCTTAAGATCGAATATATAGGTTTTTCCCAGCTCTAAAGTCGCCAACGGTTCAGGGATATTATCTTTGCTCATCCCCTCCCATGCTCGTTTATTAGTTAGCCAAAACTTAGGCATAGATTTTCCATCTTTAGATACTGGAGAAACCGCCCCTTCCCATTCAAATAAAAAGTCGATTTCTTCTGCATTAGCCAAATCTAAATTGGGCACAGGATTAAGGGGTAAAGAAGGCAGAGAGCGATTCTCAACAAGGGTTGAATCTACAACCTCGAACTCACACAAAGAGAAAGGAAAGCGTCCTTTCATTTGAAGGACGCTAACTCGCCCACCGGCTTTGGGTGCTATCAGTCCAATATCCACTCGCATCCCTGGACCAATTTTATGTTGCGTCAGCTTATAAGGTGTTTTTACAGGGTTACCATCAATGGCAATCACCCATGCCTCAGCCCCTTCGACAGCTATAGGGTAAGTGATCGTATTGTCGACATTAGCGATACGTAGCCTGGTTGTTGCATGTTGTTTTAACTCATAGACAGGCTCATGTATTCCATTAACGCTACTCCACTCTCCTGGCGTACCCATGCGAGCACTGAGTCGTGGGATCATTAGATCTTTCCATTGGCCTTTCTTATCTATACGCCAATGTTTAAGCATCAGTGCGTGCTCTTCATCAAACGGCACTGGAATGCTCTCCTCAACGATAATTAGACCAACCAAGCCCATACCAAGCTGCTTAACGCTGTTCATATGTGGGTGATACCAATTAAAGTAAAAA
>NZ_JBFRTN010000096.1:0-1892 GCF_041474095.1 Vibrio sp. 10N.222.54.A3 | reverse complement strand
TGGTGCGCCGAGCATGGCGTTGATCTAGGAGGTGAAAGTCCTCTACGGGCTCAGTCGAGCGAGAACCGTTAGCCTATGCAAGGGTGTTCACCGTGAGGTGAAATCTGAAGGAAGCAAATGGCAAAACTTGGTTGTGACGAACAGAAATCTGATAGTAGGCCATTACAACTTGGGCAACCTAGCCATAGATAGAATAGCCCAATGCCTCGACGGGAAGTGTGTAGTGGTAAATCAGGCACAGCCAAGGGAAAGAACAACGTCTTACCTCGGGAGATCTTATGGTTTGTCTCAATAGAGACTAATACAGCAGTGATGTTGTGTGATGAGCAATAAGAAGTCAGCAGAAGGCATAGTACTTTGAGAATGTACAACTCAAAGGAAGGCCTGAACTGAATATATCAAGAAGCAGTCACTAGACACTCAATCATGTGGAGTCATAGCAAGATGAAACTCATCTCTACGTCCCAAAGGGCAATACCGCAAGTAAAGCTCATGGATACGAAGAATGACAAGCATGGTCGGCGTAGACAGGAGGGCGAGTCTTGGTGACCTCAACTTCGTTGATGGAGCAAATCTGCTCCTCAACCAATTTGAATCAAGCTCTTAGACGCGTGAAGAAGAACAAAGGGTGTGCAGGAGTCGACAAGCTCGACATCAACGCCACTATCTCAAGACTTCGACAGGCATCAAACGGGCAAGAGCTTCGCCAGAGTCTTCTGGATGGAAGCTATCAACCTCAACCTGTTCTTGGTGTAGAAATCCCCAAAGCTAGTGGTGGCGTAAGGCAATTAGGTATCCCAACAGTCCTTGATAGGGTAGTCCAACAGGCAATCACATCAGTGCTGTCATGTATCTATGAGCCGAAGTTCTCCGACAGTAGTTACGGGTTTAGACCCAACCGCAGTGCGCACCATGCATTGTCGGCCGCCAGTCGCTACATCCGAGAGGGTCGAGGTTATGTAGTAGATATCGACCTAGCAAAATACTTCGATACAGTGAATCACGATAGGCTAATGCACAGGCTGTCACAAGATATTGCTGATAAACGCGTGTTAAAGCTAATTAGGTCATACCTACAGGTAGGCATAATGCGACATGGACTAGTTGAGCAGAGACAACGAGGCACACCCCAGGGTGGGCCATTATCTCCGCTACTATCAAATATTGTATTAGATGAACTGGATAAAGAGCTAGAGCGTAGAGGGCATAAGTTCTGTCGATATGCAGATGACTGTCAAATCTACGTGCGTAGTGAGGAAGCCGCTCATCGAGTCAGAGAGTCGATAACGGAGTTCTTGGAGCAGAAACTAAAGCTGACGGTAAACCGTAAGAAAAGTGCAGCAACGAGAGTGACAAAGCGAACTTACCTAAGCCACCGCTTCCAGATAGACGGAAGAATCGGGATATCGAAGACGGCACAAGCTCAAATGAAGAAGCGAGTACGTCAGATAACGAAGCGAAATCGAGGACGAGAGTTACAGGTGATAATCACGGAGTTAACTCAATATCTAAGAGGATGGCAACACTACTTCAAGCTTACTGTTAGTAAAAGTGCAATGCAGCGCTTAGACGAATGGATACGGCGTAGATTAAGGTGCTACCGACTAAAGCAGCGCAAACGCAGACACAGCATAGCGATATGGTTACAGCGACAAGGTGTAACGGAGCGTAATGCGTGGAAGCTAGCGATGTCAGATAAGGGTTGGTGGCATCTAGCTTCAACGCCACAGGTTAATCACGCCATGCCAATAAAATGGTTCGAGGGGTTGGGGCTGTACTCACTAAGAGATGGGTACGAGTCACTGAAAGTATATTCGGAACCGCCGTATGCGACCCACGCTTGTACGGTGGTGTGAGAGGACGGAGGCTGCGAGGCCTCCTCCTACTCGATT
>NZ_JBFRTN010000095.1:0-12386 GCF_041474095.1 Vibrio sp. 10N.222.54.A3 | reverse complement strand
GTATAAAGTTATTTTTAATATATAAAAATAGGAAACCTAGTGTCAATATCACGCTTTGTATTTGGTTTAAGTTAAATTTATTGGATCAATGACTCATTTGCATAATATCAATAATGTAAGGCGTAGAGGCTAGGCGTAGTTAATAAGGATGAGAGCTCATCCTTATTATTGTGAGTAATATATCGAATTGAGAGAGTGTTAATTTAATGTGGAAATTAAGTTATTTATCAATTAGCTAAAAGCGAGCTGTGCGGTAATTTATATTGATAGGTATATCATCCATTTAAGGATAACACCCAAGCCAAAGACGCCAGCGGTTTCAATTCAATATTAAAACTGCCAACACTGTTCTCAATGTCGAGCACTTGTTGCGCTATGCCTTCAATATATTCATTGAGTATGTAACGACCATCAACTAATTTGAGTTTTTGGATTACATCACTTGGAATCTTAAAGTGAATATTTTCAGTGGTATGTTGGCTGAAATTAGCTGCAACAATGGTTAGCTCTTGGTGGTCAGAGCGCAGAAATGCGTAGACTGAATCACTTAAGTTACAGCACTGGTGTAAGTCTTGGTAATCACCTGTTATCGATGAGTGCTCTAGCGAAAAGTTCATTACCTTTTGATAGAAGTGACGCAGCTGCTTTTCGTTTTCGTCTAATAGCCCGCCATCGAATGCGCCGTGGTTCATCCACTTTTGGTGTTGTGGGACTCCGATGTAGTCAAATATGGAAGTTCGTGAGGGCTGTCCAAAGCCTGCATTCTCCGCGCCCGGTTCGCCGACTTCTTGCCCAAAGTAGATCATGGTTGGAGAACTACTCAATAACGCGCTGACTAGCATTGCAGGCTTCGCTATATTTGGGTCACCTACAAATTCAGGAGACGCGATGCGTTGTTCATCATGGTTATCCAAGAAGTGCAGCATGTGATGTTCAATATCCATCATTTGATGTTGGATTTTGGGGATGATAGCCGTGGAAGTATTGCCTAGCATGATGTCTTTTAGACCGTCGTACAGATCTACTTTGTCATAGAGGTAGTCCATTTTGCCTAAGTGGATATAGTCGCGATATAAGTCCGGTTGGTACACCTCAGCCATTAAAAAGGCATCTTGGTTTTTCATCTTTATAGATGAATTAAGGTAGCTCCAAAATTCGACTGGAACCATCTCAGCCATATCGTAGCGAAACCCATCAACACCTTTATTCAACCAAAACAAGGCGATATCTCGGAATTTAGCCCAAGAGTTAGGCACATAAACAGATTCCCAGAAACGGAAATGATCCATGTAATTGCGTTGAGCATAGTCACTCGGTAGTTCAGGGAAGTCTTTTGAACCGTCTGGTCGCATGCCATAATTGATTTTCACCGTTTCATACCAATCATCGAAACTAGGCTTGGCTAAACGTGAGCCGTTACCTGTCCATTTGGCGGGCGTCTCTATAAACGGGGAGTTTAGGTTGGGATGCTGTTCACCACCTAGCGGCGTAAAGGCGGGCTCTATGTCTGGCAATTCAAAGGTGCTGTTGGGAATGTAGTAGAAGTTATTGTCTTTGTGGTATTCCAGCGTTGTGTCATCTTGAGCGCCGAAGTCACTGACACCTTCTGGGTTGTTTAAGCCTTTATAATGACGCGCAACGTGATTCGGTACGATATCGATAATCACTTTTAAACCATTGTCGTGACTTCTTTTGATTAGTGCCTCGAACTCCTCTAGTCGGCATTCAGGGTTGTCTGCGAGATCTGGGTTTACGGAATAGTAGTCTTTGACGGCATATGGTGATCCCGCACGGCCTTTTACCACGCTAGGGTGATCGTCTGAAATACCAAGGTGCTTGTAGTCATTGATGAGCGCATGATGTGGCACTCCGGTATACCAAATATGAGTCATACCGAGTTTGCGGATTTCAGACAGCGCTTTGTCGGTAAAATCACTGAACTTACCGACGCCATTTTGCTCGATTGTGCCCCATGGAACATGTTGGGTGTTTTTATTGCCAAATAAACGCGTAAAAACTTGGTAGATGGCGTACTTTTGGTTGTACATATTTATAATTCCTTTAACTTCCATCATGTTATGTAGGGATGAAAGGGCTTGTTTATTCTTTGCAGGCTAACCGAATTACAATATGCCTTACTCATCCTTATCAAAATCTACAGGGCGTAATTGCTACAGTATGTGAGCTGTTGCTCAAAAGGAGTCATGTTGTCTTCATCTATTCAAATCGTTATCTCCTATTTGGTTCTGGTGGCGGTGTCTGTGTTGTTTGCGGAAAGTTCTAAAGCGCTGTTGGTGTGGTATTTGGTTATCGGTTTCGTGACGTTTTTTGTGTACGCGAAGGACAAGCGAGCAGCGATCAATGGCAATTGGCGTGTGCCAGAGAAAACTCTGCATATTTTTTCTGTTGCTGGTGGCTGGCTAGGGGCGTTGATTGCTCAAGATAAGCTGCGTCATAAAACGCAGAAGCAGCCGTTCAGAGCCATATATTGGGTGACAGTGGCAGTGAATGTTGCGGCGTTTGCGTGGACGTTAACCCCGAGCGGGCAGGCGACGTTTGGACGTTGGCTTAGCGAGGTTATTGGATACTTGTAATGAAATTGATGGCTAGTAATCACTTACTAACCATCATAGGAAAGCTATTTTGTTATAACATCGGAATCGTTGAGGCTAACAGCAAGCCTGCCATACCGTAGTTGAAGCTTTTGATACGGACTGGTGTTGTTAACCAGTGTTGCAGTTGTTTACCTGCCGCTGTCCAGAATGTCACGGATGGTAAGTTGGCGAGCGTGAAGATACCTGCGATGATCGCAAGCTCCCACCATGAACTGCCGCTGCTATAGACTGAAATTGCCGTCAGCGCCATCGACCAACCTTTCGGGTTCACCCACTGAAAACTTGCCGCGCCGATGAAGGTCATTGGCTTATAAGCCTCGGTGCTTTTCGCTTTGCCGCTCAATGCTATCTTAATTGCAAGGTACACGAGGTAAGCAAGGCTTAGGTATTTCAAGATTTGGTGAGTAACCGGATAAGCGTTGAAAATGCCCATTAAACCGAAGCCAACTAGCAGCAACATGGCTGCAAACCCTAGAGCAATGCCAAGCATGTGCGGAATAGTACGGGCAAAGCCAACATTTGCTCCTGATGTCATGAGCATGATGTTATTTGGACCTGGTGTGAAGGTCGAGACGAACGCAAACAAGGCAAGTGCGCTAAGTTGTTCTAAAGGCATTATGGTTCTCCAGCAAAAAATGAACGAAGTGACTGACCGGTCATGACTTTCACGTGTTGAGAAACATAGTAGGTGGAAAGTGAGGCAATTATGTGCTTTTATTTCCTCTATTATCACTAAATGCACAATAATAAGTACTTATGGATAGATTTGACGAAAGGATATTGCAAGAGCTTAAATTGGACGGCAGAATCTCCAATATTGAGCTTTCTGAACGAATTGGTTTGTCGGCTTCAGCGACCTTAAGGCGAGTACAAGATCTTGAGCGTAAAGGGATCATTCAAGGTTACCGTGCAGTTCTGGATAATGGCCTGATGGGCGTTGGCTTTATTGCTTACGTTTCGATTGGTTTATCGAGCCACAGCAAAGCGGCTCAACTAGAGTTTGAACAGCATGTCAGTATGGAAAAAGAGGTGGTGGAGTGCCACAACATTACCGGTGCCAACGAGTACTTGCTAAGGGTAGAAACCAAAGATCTACCGGGCTATAAGAAGTTTCATGCCGATGTGCTTGGGGAATGTGCTCAGGTGCAATCTATTACGACTATGGTTGTGATGGATACCCCTAAAGACGAACGCTAGTCGAGTTTTATTTCAGGAGAGGCGCAGTGCCAAATACCAATCAGTTGTTATTGTTCTTAGATGTGGTTCAACAAGGGTCGTTTACCAAAGCGGCAACCTTGCACGATATGGACAACTCATCACTCTCTAAACAGATCAAAAAGCTCGAGCAAGATTTAGGTGTTCAGCTGCTTAACCGCTCTACACGCTCGTTTTCGTTGACGTCGGCCGGGGAAGATATTCTCGCACAAACCTATGTGCTGAAAGACACTATCAATCAGATCCAAGGAATTGCAGATTCATACCAGTCTGAACCCAAAGGTGTGCTACGAATTACTTCACCGATCTATTTTGGGCAGCAATATTTGCAACCTATCATCACTCAGTTCATGAGAAAGTACCCAGATGTTCAGATCGTACTCTCATTAGACGATAAGATCGCCAACATCATTGCCGGGCAGTTTGATATCGCGTTTCGCTTCAGTAAGCTTGTTGAATCGAATTTGATTGCGAAGAAGATTGCCGACAGTAACTTCATGTTGGTCGCATCGAACGATTTTGTGAAGGAGCACGGAGAGCCGAAGACGCCACAAGATCTACTCGCGCTACCCGCGGTGATTTATACCAATGGCGATATGACAGTCGATCACTTGCGTATCAGTGAAGAGCCGTATGGTAATACCTTTCAAAGCCTGACGATTCGTGGCAACTATAAGGTGAGTGATGTTCGCACCATGGTCTCTTGCGTAAAAGATGGCTTAGGCTATGGCTTCCTTGACCAATCAAACCTGTATGCCTCAATGAAAGATCTGGGCTTGGTTACGTTGCTTCCAGATTACCCGATTTCAACGATTGATACTGCAATCTACGCTGTGTATCCGCACCGTAAACAGACCAAGCTGGTCAAAGAGTTTATTACTACAGTTCAAGATTATATTGGCTCTCCGACCATTTGGGAGAAGATGCAGCAAGGTTAGTTGTGTTTCTAATCGTTCAAACATAAAAAAGGAGCCAGATCGTCACACGATCTGGCTCCTTTTTAATTGTTCCGGCTATCACTGATTTACAATGTAAAGCTTAGCTATAGCTGGCGTGAACGGCTCATATTCACTAATACCTATTAATGCTCATGAATCACTTCTTTACCACTTGGGTAGGCTTTTGAACCCAGTACATGACCATCAACTTCTTTGCCATAGTAACCTTGGTGATTGTGGTAGCGCTTAGCATTGCTAGCAACATCACCCTTGTATCGAGGATCTTGTGGGCGTTCATGACTATTCACAAATGCAGCCACATCCCATGCATCTTGAATCGAAAGTTGCTGGCTCTTTCCAAGCGGCATGTTTTCATAGATGAAATAGGCAGCGGTGTTCACCCGGTGCATACCCGCGCCCCAGTTATACGCGTTTTCGCCCCACAGTGGTGGGAAGTATGAACGGCTGTCTGATCCTTTAATACCTTCACCATTTTGACCATGACAGGTTTGGCAGCTGGTTTGGTAAACCTTTTCGCCACGCGCTATCGATGGCTCTTGTTCAGGGTTAGCAATCTTAGGATAGCCACGACCTGCCAGTTTGCTTCGGTCATCGATTGGGTATTTGCTTAGCAGTTCTTCCGGAAGAGGGAAGCTTTCAGCTTTACCACCGACTTGTAAGTCGGCATCGCTAATCTCAGGAACGGGTGTATCTTGCATGCCGTTCTTATCTAAGATGCCGCCCATCGCCAGCCAGTATGAATAAGCCGTCAGTGCGACCATCTCTTTTGAACCCTCGGCCGGTGGCAGACCATTCATTGAGTAGGTGAAGCAACCTTGGATACGCTCTGCGTAGCTGTTTACCTTGTCGTTCTTAGAACGATACGCAGGGTAGGCCATGTACGCACCCCAAAGAGGTGCTGCGTTAGGCTTCATGCCTGCTTGCATGTGGCAGTTGACACAGTTTTGTTCATTGCCTACGAACGTACCACGCATCTGTTGTGAATCGACAAACAGCGAGTACCCCAATTTTACTTTGTCGCCAAATTCCCCAGCAGGGATATCAACCAAGTCTCGTGGCACCAGATATTTGTTGTCTTGAGGCTTCTCAACGGCTGGCAGTTCGGTTTGGCGATCTGGCAACTCAGCTTCGGCATAAGCGATTCCAGAGGCAAGGGTTGCGGTAATTAGAAGTAATGTTTTCATGCGAGCCCTTTAGTATCGGAAAGATGCGAAGTAGTAAGACAGGTTTTTGATTTCATCGTCGGTCAACTTACCGGCGATATTGCCCATCATGTTCAAATCATCACCCTTACGAGTACCGTTTTTCCAAGCGTTGAGCTGAGTTTGAATGTAGTCGGCATGCTGGCTTGCTAGGCGCGGGAATTTGTCTACGCCCATACCGCTTGGCCCATGACAGGTTGCACAGGCTGGAATGTTTCTATCCCAATCGCCTTGGAATACAAGTTTACGATAGGGGTTATCGATATCAGCCTGTGAGCCGCGCTGCTCTAAATCGGTAAATTCGTATGAAGGTAGTGATGCAAAGTATTCTGCGACCTCACGACGAACAGCGGGATCAGATACACCGTCAGCCATTCCCTTCATGATCGCGCTTTGACGCTCACCACTTGAGAACAGAACCAGTTGATGTTCTAGATAGTCAGCATTGAGCCCTGCAAGCATAGGGGCAATGTTGGGCATGCCTTTACCGTCGGCTTGATGGCAGCCGCTACAAGTTTCTGCGGCTTCTGGCATTGGATTGGGTGCTGCTTGTGCAAAAGCGGATAAAGAAAGGCTTCCTAGAGCAGCGATGCAAAGCGTTAGAGTTTGAGTTTTAATTGTCAGCTTAGTCATGAGGCGTCGCTATTGGTTGTAATGCACGCATTTTCGACATAATTGGTTGTTCGCGCTATTGTGGATTTCCACATTAATTCACTTGGAACTTGAGGTGAGTCTCACATTAATAACCTCAGTTACCATAATGGTATTGATGTGAACTTCGATAGGTTGATCCAACTGCCGTTTATGAAATGCAAGGGAACTGCCATGTTCGCCTCGGTATAACTGCTTGTTAAGGCTCTTTTATGGCACCGATTGTATAAGCATAGCTGCTTTATGGATGCGGGCTAAAAAAGTTGTGGTGAAATGAAGATTACCTAATGGCTTTGGGTTGATTACTCTATCTAGAGCGGATGCTTTATCTAGATTGGGTACTTTATGTAGATTGGACGTTTATCCAAATAGGCTGCTTTTCTAGATCAAGGGGACGAAAAAGCAGAGCAACCTCGAATGACGAAGTTGCCCTGTTGTGTTCTAATCTGCAAATCAGATAAGGAAGTGTTTTGAATCAGTGATTAAGTTATAGCTTGCTGAGTTTAAGCTAGACCTTGTAGATCTTAGCCGGAAGCGCTTGTCTGGCTGCTGCTCCTACAACCCAATCTAACATGACGCCTTTGCCTTCTCTCGTCGGGTCAATCAAGCCTATATCATTGATGTTAACGCCATCGTTCGACTTCATCTTCACTGGTTGTTGTGCGTCACCAATCCAGTGTGCGCGTTCACCGAGCTCTTTGTGTCCAAAGCCGTGTTCAAAGCCTAATGTTCCAGGTTTGATGCCATCAATCACCATCGCCAACGCGTGTGTGGTTGAACTCGGTGTTTCAATGGCAAATACGTCGCCTGTTTTGATACCAGCAGAAGAGGCGTCTTGCGGGTGAATGTAAACTGGGTTCACTCCTTTGATCGACTCTAAGCGTGGTGATAAGTTAGACACCGCACTGTGAATGTTGGATTTAAAGTTGGTTAGGGTGAACGGCCACTCTTTTGCTGGGAACTGCTCTGCTAGTGGCGTTCCGTCCGCGAGTTTTTGTGGATACCATGTAGGGCAACCCATGTATTGCTCGCCACTGATGGTGTTGCGAGAAGTACCGAGCTTTTCATTCCAGATAGCCAATGGTTTGGTCCATTTGTACTTCATGGTTTCATTGGTGTAGGCATTGGTTGCGTCTTCAAAACGACCGCCACGCGCAAAAATGTACGCTACTTTGAGCATCTCTTCAGGCTTGAGCGTTTTGTTCATCACAGGCACTAGGCGCTCAAGACCAGACCAAACAATATCTTCCGCATCCACATTCGGCACGCCACCTTTTACGAACGCTAAGTTAGCAGCCGAGCGCAGGTAGAAGTCTTCAGCGCTATGAATACCGTGCCAGTTACCTTGATTGTCTTTGATTACGTTGTCGCCGAAGCCACCTAGGCCAAGCGTTTTCGCTAGATCAATAAAGAAGTTCTCTAGGTTGATGGCACGTCCGTCTTGAGTGCGGGAAGTTTTAGGCTCAACAATCGGCCAACGAGCGGTGATCGCTTTGGTCGCGACACCATGCCAAGGTGTTGCCATGCCCCAGCTCTCGTAGGTCACTGTGTCTGGCACTAGGTAATCCGATAAGGCAGTCGTTTCATTGATAAAGGCATCGATAGACACGATCAAGCCAAGCTGTTTGGGATCTTTAAGCTTCTCGCCTAGCAGGTTGTCTAAGCCTGGGACACCATATAGTGGGTTCGCCATGTGGTTGATCCACGCTTTTGCACGGTAAGGGTAACCGTCAATCGCAGCTGATAAGTGCTCAGTTAAAAGCGGAGCTGATATTGGGTACCACGGCGCGCGGGTCGGGTAAGGTGACTCGCCTGCGGCAACGCGACGTTTGTATTCGCTAGTTTTTTGATACGGGAACTTGCTGCGGGACAAGAATACACCTTGAGGCTTAGTCTTACCTTTAAACTTGGTAAAGTCGTAACGTGGACCAGCAACCGAAGTCGGGTAGCCGCCCGCTTTCGCCATCGCACCGCCTTTCGCGTTGATGTTACCGATCAGCGCGTTCAGCATCAGAATAGAGAACGAGTTGTAGAAGCCGTTGGTGTGCATGTTTCCACCGTGAGTATCCACGACTGCTTTTGTACCGTAACTGGTGAAGCGTTTTGCCAGTGCAATAATCTGGTCTTGTGGGATCTCACACTGCTCACTGTAGTAAGCAAGGTCGTATTTGAAGGCTTCTTCCTTCAATCTTTGCAGAGAAGACTTAACACGAACAGTCTGACCATCAACTTCTACGTCTTGATCGACGAACAGAGCCGCTTCATTCACCTGAAGATGTGATGCTAATAGTGACGTTGTCACATTAAGTGCAATAAATCCGTCATCGTCAGACATCGGTTCGCCTGTTTCTAGCAACCCTATATCCGATGCACGAAGCATACGCCCATTTTGTGGGTGCGACTCGTCACTGATCACAAGGTGAGATGCATTACACCAGTGTGTGGTGCCTGCTTGCTTCATCGCTTGCGCACTTGGGCGAGACAAGAAGTCGTGATTGTAGCGCTGGTTGTCGATGATCCATTGGATCATGCCCAGAACTAATGCTGAATCGGTGCCCGGTTTGATCGGTAGCCAGTTGTTGCGATCGCCCGCCGCAAGGCTTGACGATCCTGCCGGAAGGCTTGGAGTCACAATGGTGTAGCTCAGTTTTCCGTTGGTACGAGCCTCAGCCAATTGTCTCGCTTGGCGCTTAAACGGGTTACCCGCTTGAGCTGGAGACATGCCGATGAAAAGAATGAACTCTGCGTTGTTGAAGTCGGGTTTTAGGTGCGAGAACTTGTCTAGATCGTTCATGATCGCGCCAGAACCTGCACGGAATGCGTAGCCACAGTAAGAGCCGTGGTGACCGAAGTTTCGTGTACCATAGCTGTTGAATGCAAAGCGCTTCAAGATGTCATCACGGCCTTCATTACCAGCATTCGTCACCAACAATTGGTTGGCTTTGGGACCGTATTCAGGGTTGTTTGGATCGAGTGGTGTTTCGATGTCACGAATCGATCGTAAGCCCTCAACTTTACCTTCACCGAATAAGTCACCACCCTCGGTGATCTCAGAGATAAGTTGTTCGTAGCTGATCGGCTCCCACTTGCCTTCACCTCGTTTACCAACACGTTTTAACGGTTGAGTGATTCGGTATGGGCTGTTTTGAATCTCCAACATGCCGTTACCACGGGCACAGGCTGTCGAGCGGTTATTGATGCCTGACTCACCAGACAAGCCAATGTAGGCGTCTTTTACCGGTGTTTTGAACGGGATCTGCTGATCACTTGATAGTGGGTGATACGGATTACCTGAGATACGCAAGATCTCGTCATTGCGATTATCGATACGTACACGCAAGCCACACAGTGTCCAGCAACCAAAACACATTGATGGTGCAACGCGTTGGTTTGGATTCGGCGAGATCTTACCTTGCTCATCGACACTGTATTCCGTCTCTAGCGAATTACCGTGATGGATGTGGTTGGTTTTCTTACCCGCGGTGCCATCGATAGCACCGTGAACCATGTGTTTTGTGGTTGTCGCATAACCTGCAGCAAAAGCTCCAGCACCACCGGCAGCAAGGCCTGTTTTCAAAAATTGACGACGTTTGTTATCCATGATGATTCCTCAGACTACAAGCTATGTGAGCGGTTAAGTGGTGACGATGTTTTTTGAGCTGATTTAGCTGATATTGTTTTTGTCGATACGATTTCAGAGGCAAACAACGCAAGTGCTAACCAAAGACCACACATACCAACAATGCCGAGTAATCCTGCGCTACCCATCGGCAGTTCATAAGGGAATGGGCCAACATCGAAACGTGGAATGGTTTGAACTTCCATCATGGTGACCCAACGTACCGCCCATGCAGAAACTATGGTCGCAAGCGCAACACAGATAATTCCTAGCTTACTTTGCGATAGGCGTTGCAGTGGTAGAACCAAGATCATGCACAGCAAAATGCTGGTGGTCATGATGCCTAAATTGATGCCCCAAGCGTCATTCTCATACAGGCTGAAGTGACCATGGTTAGATGCCCAAATCGACGTGAAAATGATGGCAAGGCCACCCGTTAAGGTAATGGTTCTTTGTATCAGAGCTAGGTCTGTTGGTTTTAAGCTTGGCTTGCTTGAAGGCAGAAGAGCCCAAATCAACAGCGTTAAACCCGTTGCAGCAAAGAATGCGGTCGTGAACCAAAGTAGTGGAGAAGCCGGTTGATGCCAAAGCGGTCGGCTCGCCAAAATCGCAATCTCTGCGCCCGTATAAAGCGCGATGCTTAGGCCCGAAATAGCCGTCACAGCAGCGAGTGCAATCATCAGCTTTGATGATATTTGCCATTTACCTAGCGTCAGCCAAGACAAACGTTTTAGAAATGGGTTTTCACTTTGTTTAAGCTGTGCGATGTCGTCACGCAGGTAAACCCAAGCCGTCGTGACAGCCAGACCAGAAAATAAAGGTAGAAACAAAGAGCCCAATGACATCCATGACCAAGGCGTAATATGAGCATAGAAGTGCCACGCACGTCCGGGTTGGTGCAAGTCACCGGTTAATGCTAATGGTCCAACAATCGCGCCAATGGCCATCACAAGCACAAGGGCAGAACGGAATTGGTGACTGGTTGAGTTTTTAAAGATTAGTGCAATCAAGAACAAAATAGCGGCCGCGTAGGCTGAACCTATGTAGAAGAAATATTGAACCGCCCACGGTAGCCAAGCGATCTCTTGAGCGGGGACTAACACCTCAGTGATATTCATGCTGTCTCTCCTTGTTTGCCTTGTGTCGCGATTGCCAATTCTTGTTTGCTAGAGGATGAGTTATCGATGGCGGCTGGATCATAAATCGCAGGTTGGCCTTCAATGTGGCTAACGAATCGCTCATTCATGCCGATATAGAAAACATGTGGGTTGGTATTCTGCTCTGGTTTAAGCACTTTTATGTCGTCTTGGTTTTCATTGAGCAGGCGGTTAATTTCGCTGTTTGGGTCTTTGAGGTCACCAATCACACGAGCACCACCAACACAGGTTTCGACACAAGCGGGCAGTAAACCGTCTTCAAGGCGGTGTGCACAGAAGGTGCATTTGTCTGCGGTAAGGGTGTCGTTGTTGATGAATCGAGCGTCGTAAGGGCAAGCTTGAACACAGTAAGCACAGGCTACGCAGCGTTCGTTGTCGACCATTACAATGCCGTCTTCACGTTGGAAGGTCGCTTGAACAGGACAAACCTTAATGCACGGAGCATCGTCGCAGTGGTTACACAGACGAGGCAACATGAATGACTTCACCTCTTGTTGAGTAGTCGAACCATCATCAAGGGAGACTTCATACTGTTTTACGGTGGTTCTGAACTGGCCAATTGGCGCTTGGTTTTCAACGCTACAGCCAACGGTGCACGCCTGACAGCCAACGCATTTACGTAAATCAACCGCCATGGCGTAGCGTTTACCTACTTCGCCTTTGCGGTCAGGTTGGTTGTTATTGCGAATGGCTGTGCTTGCGACTACGGTGTTGATTCCGGTGATGGGAATGAGCGCAGCACCAGCGGAAACCTTGCCGAATTGGCTAAGAAACCGTCTTTTCAATGAGTCCATAGAGGTACCTATAAATGGGTATTCGATCTGTTAGGCTCATTGTCAGTTTTTGACCGTTCACGGGGTATTGTGGATTTCCACATACCCAGATCAAAGTTGATCTAGAACAAATGTGGTTTTACCAATCTAGCTGTTATGCTTTGTTTTAGAGGCTTATTTAAGGTTCATCGCGGC
>NZ_JBFRTN010000094.1:0-20681 GCF_041474095.1 Vibrio sp. 10N.222.54.A3 | reverse complement strand
CCATGCTCGGCGCACAATAAAAAACGGCCTGCAATGCAGGCCGTCTTGTAAATGTCATAAGTCAGTTCAGTGTTTCCACAGAGCGTTAACTCATTTCGTCAACTGAGTTAGTCACGTAGGTAGATCAACCAGTACCACATACCAACAAAGATACCGCCGCCAATGATGTTACCGATGGTAACGGGCAGCAAGTTGTTCATCAAAAAGTCCGCCATGTTCAGATCAACATAGTCCGCTGGGTTAGCGCCTGTCATTGTCCAAAATTCAGCCGAAGCAAATGTTTTGATGCCGATAGCTAAAGGCACTTGGAACATATTTGCAATACAGTGCTCAAAACCAGCCGATACGAACATCGCTACAGGTAAAATCATTACCGCAATTTTGTCAGTCAGAGTACGTCCACTAAACGTCATCCATACCGCGATACAAACTAATACATTACACATGATGCCGAGCGCGATAGCTTGGATAAAATCATGGTGCATCTTATGTTGAGAGATCGCCATTGCATTCAAACCCACTTGGCCGTGGTCGAACATGTACTGTTTGGTCAGTAACATACAAGCCACCAGCATCAATGCGCCAATCAAGTTACCTACATAAACCGTAGCCCAGTTCTTAACGAGCGTGCGCCAAGTAATCTTGCCACTTGCACGAGCAACCAGAGTCAGCACCGAACTGGTAAATAGCTCACCACCGGTAACAACAACGAGAATTAAGCCCAAGCTAAATGCAAGGCCACCTAATAAGCGAGTAATACCCCACGGCAAATCACCAGCACCAGTCGTTACGATGGTGTAAAACACAAACGCAATACCGATATGTATGCCAGCTGAAATCGCTAGGAGAAAAGATTTGGTTGGATCTTTGGTTGCTTTACCTACGCCAATATCTGCAGCGCGCTCAGCCATTTGTGGCGGTAATAATGAGTCAAATTGGTTCAGATTCATGATGATTTACATTTTGAAACATGTTGTCGGGAGCGAGATAATCCTCTCTTTCATTTCTGAATTCAAGAGCTATTTGGGACTCAAAATACCTCCCACAACCTTGTGGAAAGGAAATAGCCCAAGTTATTCAAAATTCATACAACTTTAGTAGTAAAAAGAAAAACTATGCTGAATGAAAGGTTATCAACTTAAAAAATGGCACACTTATAAATATCAATAAGTTACGAAAGAAAGCAAAGGAATAACGTACACTATAATGACTCACAGATCGCTGTTACCTCTAGATTTTGATATAGATCAACAGAACGTAAAAAAAACGCCCTAAGGCGCTTTTAACTCAATCACAAATAAAGAAATTAGTGATGCTAAACCGAAGGTTCAATCACTTCTTCTGATGATTGTTCTAGGGTTGAATCCTCTAGAGTAGATTCAACAGCTGGGGACATCACATCAGAGTCACTTTCGTTGGCCACTTTGCCACCTAAGCTTTTCAAACTATCCACTAACTCTTCTAAGCTTTTAATGTGAGCATCACTCTTGGTAATCTGCTCACCGAGCAACTCACTGTGCTTGGTTGCTTCAGACAGTTGCTGCGCTTGCTTCTGGTTTTCAGACTCCAGCTTAGCTAATTGCTCAGTCAAAGTTTTAATCTCTGACTTTAATGACGCCGTCATGTCTGAGCCTTTCAGCGCTTTAACACTCGCTACAATTTTTTGAGACTGAAGACGCAATACAACATCACGGTGATCTTCATCATTAACCACTCGTGAAATGCTCAATAACTGGTTCTCTGCATTCAAAACCGACTGTTCGAACTGGTCGCCTTTTACGCTCGCCAGCACTTTGACTTCATGAGCAACACTGCGTACGTGGTTTAATTCGAACTCCGCAGCGTGAACTGCGTCTTCAATGATAGACTTTTCACGGGGACTGGCTTTCACTTGGCTTTCTGCCAAAGCAATTTGAGATGCCGCTTTAGCAAACGTCAGTGGAACAACGTCATCGAAATCTTCATCTTCCAAGAACTCTAATTCGTTCTTCAAAGGTTCGATGTATTTCTTATGCGCCACTTTAACTTCTAGTAAGCGAGCATTGTTAAGAAATTCCACCTGCGCTTCTTGAGCGTCTTCAAGCTCATCGACCAGCACATACTCGAACAACTCGCTGTATTCTGAATACAAACGTTTGTAGCTCGAGGTAAACATGGTATCTGCGCCAAGAAACTTCAGGTAATCCATTTGGACAATCGAATCAGCGAGTACTCGGTCAGCCTTCTTCTTTAACACTAAGATTGAGTCATAGTTTGATTTGATCAAAGCGATTTTTTCATCGAAGGCTTCAGCGTAAGTTAGGCTCGAAAAAATGGAGTAACTCTTGGTTATCCGAGTTTCGTCTTTCAGTAAGTCCGCATAAATGCTTTCAGCATCATCCCATGCGTCTAATAGTTCATTGTAATTCTCTGGTGCATAGAGAGACAATTGAGCATGGTCTTCAAGCTTAACTTCCCATTCGGAGTAAACGCTTTGGACAGACTGAAATGAACGGACCTCTATTGTCGATTCATTATTGTTGTTTGTGGTTTGGTTCGCGTCTGTCTGCTCTGAGGGTGTGCTTTGACAACCTGAGATAGCAAATAGCATACTGATCGTTAATGCTACTTTGTTCGCTCTCACTTATGCATATCCTTTTTATACAATATTCGCTCAATGCAAATTATTTCTAGTCACAATATATTACAACCACTTAGCAATAAACATCATTGATGATTTAAGTGGGTGCAAATCACCCAATATAACCAAAATAAACTCATCACCCGATGATTAATCAATCAATTTGGTATCACTTATCAATTCTCTTTATTTGCTATTGCCTGAGCCGAGAATGCGCACTAAGGTGAAGGTAGAGAACGTTATGAATATATAGGTTAATTATGAAGTACAACGCTGAACATATTGCTGATTTAAACCTCCTTCTTCAATTTGATGTAAGTAGTGCTGCTACTGGAATTAAAGTTCATCAAGAGGCTGCTCAAGAAACTCAAGACGCTGTTAAGCGCCTATTCGAAAAAAACCTTTGTACTCAGCCAGACGGCGGTTACCTAACAGATGAAGGTATTGAGATGGCAGAGCGCGCAGACAAGCTTCTTCGCGTACTAAACTAAAGCTCCATTGTTCTAGTAAAAACTCCACTTGCTTCGGCCGTGGAGTTTTTTCATTTTTGGGCAAAGCTTTGTTAGGCTTATTGTAAATTCGTCATTTGCAGTTGTGAGGAACACATGGCTTCTATATTTATTGTTGGTGCAGGATGGGTAGGTGCACCTTTATCTGAACATTTAGAAAAACATGGTAACCGAGTGGTGGTCACGAAAACGACCCAAGCGGGAGCAGACGCCATTGGTAGCAAACGAATTCCATGTGAAGTGTTTAGCTTTGATTCATCCGAACCACAACAGACTATCGGGCGACTCTATTCATTGTTACTCGAAAACAACACTGAAATTGTGATTGGCAGCTTCCCTCCTGGCTTTAGAAAAGGAGCAGGACAAGAGTATGCCGACTACTGGCAGCAAGTCACCAATGCATGTCAAAAGGCCAACATTAAAAAGCTCATTATGGTTAGTTCAACTACGGTATACCCAACTAAGCCGGGTGTGTTGAACGAGCTGGATGCATCACTCCCTCTTTCGACATCAGATAACGAGCACGCGTCTTTATTTTCCGATAACGCACGAATCATGCTGCAAGCTGAACAGTCAGTGATTGATTCAGGTATCGACTACACCATTCTTCGCTTTAGTGGCTTAATAGGCCCAAGCCGTCACCCTTCACGCTTCGCAAGCAAGTTAAAACAAGTCAGTACTCTAGCACCAGCCAACATGCTTCATCTTGATGATGCGATTGGTGCTGTCGATTTCGCTATCAGTCAACTGCACAACGAAGTAGTTAACGTGACCACACCAAATACAGTCAGTAAGGCGGAGTTTTATGCCGCGGCACTGAAAAGCGCCAACAGTAGTGAGCCTCTGCCCGCTGTTGTTGATACCCCAGACAAGTTAATCTCTTCGAATAAGATTCTCGACTTAGGTTATTCATTTAAATTCGAATCCACACTGGACGCACTTCATGACTGAACAATCTATTGCTAACAAAAATCCCAACATAAAACTGCATCGCTCAGTCGACACCCTTTGGAACTTTATGTCGATGGGTCACAAGGTTACGCCTTCCGACTGTATCTTTGTATTGTGTAGCAACGATACTCGCGTAGCTGAATATGCAGCCGAGCTTTATCACCAACAGATCGCGCCTTACATCGTTTTTTCTGGCGGTGTGGGGCGCTTTACCGAAAGAAGCTTTGAACGCTCAGAAGCAGAAACATTCGCTTCTATCGCACGAGATTGTGGCGTGCCTGACTCTGACATTATCATAGAGAAACACGCAACAAATACTGGGGAAAATGTACGATTCACTCATGAGTTGCTGACAGAAAAAGGGTTATCGCCGAAGAGGCTAACCTTAGTTCAGAAGCCCTTCATGGAGAAACGTACCTACGCAACCTTCAGTAAACAATGGCCTGACGAAACTTCCGAGATTACCGTGACGTCGCGATGGCAAACTTGGGATGATTACTTTAACGAAGAGTTGCCGTTAGATATGGTGTTAGGCGCATTAATTGCTGATTACGAGCGAATCAAATCCTACCCAGAGAAAGGCTTTCAGATTGAGATGCCGATCCCCGACGACGTTGACCACGCCTATCAAGCATTGAAGAAGCTCGGTTTCGAATAAGCAAAAGTTAGACTTTGAACAAAGTAAAAGCTCGGCAGGAAATAAAACAAAAGCTCGGCTTGGAAGAAAGCAAAACACAGGCCCAATAAACAAAAACGGTGACACTTGGTCACCGTTTTTCGTTCTTTCGCGTTAGCAAATAGAGCTGCTTATTTACCTAACGCTTCTTTGTAGTGCAGACGGCAAACAGAAACGTATTTGTCGTTACCGCCAATAGCCACTTGGTCGCCCTCAGCAATCGCCACACCGTGCTCGTCGGTACGAATTACCATGTTCGCTTTACGGCCACAGTGACAAATTGTTTTAAGCTCAACAAGTTTATCTGCCCAAGACAGTAAGTAACGGCTACCTTCAAACAGTTCACCCAGGAAATCGGTACGTAGGCCGTAACAAAGTACAGGGATGTGCAGCTTATCAACCACTTCTGTTAATTGGTACACCTGCTCCTTCGATAAAAATTGGCACTCATCGATCAAAACACAATGACGCTTTTCTTCCTCATTGAGCTTTTTGATCGCATCAAACATGTTGGTGTCATTTTTAAACAGCTGAGCTTCAGATTGCAGACCAATTCGTGAGCTCACTTTACCGATACCATAGCGATCGTCCAAAGCTGCCGTAAAGATCACTGGCGTCATGCCACGTTCTTGGTAGTTGAATGAAGATTGAAGAAGCGTTGTTGATTTACCCGCATTCATTGCCGAGTAATAAAAATACATCTGAGCCACAGAAATATTCCTGTTAATTAAAAGTTGAAGATAGAAAAGGTGAAAATAGAGAATTCGTGCTAGAAAAAAGGGCTGAAAATCAGCCCTTTTTATAAGATTTACTTACGACGCCAAGTCGTACCTTCTGGGCCATCTTCCAGAACAATACCCAACTCGTTTAGCTTATCACGTGCAAGGTCGGCATTTGCCCAATCCTTTGAAGCACGAGAGTCGTTACGCAGTTTGATCAACGCTTCGATTTCAGCCACTTCGTCGTCGTTACCTGCCGCATCACCTTGTAGGAAGGCTTCTGGCTCTTGATGAAGAATACCGATGATGTCTGCTAGTTCACGCATCAATGCACCCAGTCCGCTTGCTTTTTCAATGCTTTCAGGCTTGATACGGTTGATTTCACGAGCCATTTCAAACAGTACTGAATAAGCTTCAGGTGTGTTGAAATCATCGTTCATCGCTGTAAAGAATCGAGTCACGTACTCTTCGCCACCGGCAGGAGCGGCTGTAAGGTCTAGGCCACGAAGTGACGTGTATAGACGCTCTAGTGATGCGCGAGCTTGGTTTAGGTTATCTTCGCTGTAGTTTAGCTGGCTACGGTAGTGACCAGACATTAGGAAGTAACGTACCGTTTCAGCATCGTAATGTGCTAGCACGTCACGGATAGTGAAGAAGTTACCTAGTGACTTAGACATCTTCTCTTTGTCTACCATCACCATACCACTGTGCATCCAAGTATTTACATACTGAGTGCCGTGCGCGCAGCAAGACTGTGCGATTTCGTTTTCGTGGTGAGGGAACTGCAGATCTGAACCACCACCGTGGATATCGAAGTGGTTACCAAGAATAGACGAGTTCATTGCTGAACATTCGATGTGCCAACCTGGACGACCCGGGCCCCATGGCGATTCCCATGTAGGTTCACCTGGCTTAGACATCTTCCAAAGAACGAAGTCTAGTGGGCTGCGTTTTGCAGATTCAACATCAACGCGAGCACCCGCTTGAAGCTGTTCAAGGTCTTGCTTTGAAAGCTTACCGTATTCGTCGAATTTCTTTACTTCAAACATCACGTCGCCGTTGCTTGCAACGTATGCGAAACCACGTTCAATCAGCTTTTCAACAAGCTCGATGATTTCAGTGATGTATTCTGTCGCACGAGGCTCAACATCTGGACGCTTCATGTTCAATGCATCAAAGTCAGCGTGCATCTCACCGATTAAACGCTCAGTCAGAGAGTCACAAGACTCACCGTTTTCGTTAGCGCGTTTGATGATTTTGTCATCGATATCTGTGATGTTACGAACGAAATTCAAATCGTAACCAAGGTAACGAAGGTAACGAGTTACTACGTCGAAAGAAACGAACGTACGACCATGACCAATATGACAGAGATCGTATATGGTTACCCCACAGACATACATGCCGACTTTGCCAGCTGTAATTGGTTTGAATTCCTCTTTCTGTCTTGTGAGCGTGTTATATATCTTCAGCATGATCTCTATCTATTTTATGGATTAATCAAAATAAGCTCGCAGTATAACAAGTCATACCTTAATAGGTAATCCCTAAAAGCAGGAATTATACCAATCACGGTAAGTAGATGGTCATAAATAGCGCAGAAAAAATGCTTGAGAACAAGGAAGCTCTTTTCGACAAAAAGTTTCGATAAGTAGTTATTCTACATTCAAAATTTCTAACGACGTTATCAAGTGTTTTAACAAGCTAGGATGGCCAGTTATTTACTACGATTGGTATTACCTCAAACATCCAAGTTAAGTTAATGATTTGGTGATTTGAAAGTCTGCCAACATGCGCTAGAATTCGAACTTCATATTAAAAAGACAGTAAGGTAACAATCATGATCATCCTTCACACAAATTTTGGTGATATCAAAGTTCAACTTAACGAAGAAAAAGCACCAGAAACAAGCGCAAACTTTCTACAGTATTGCCGTGACGGTTTCTACGACAACACACTATTCCACCGTGTTATCGATGGTTTCATGATTCAAGGCGGCGGCATGACTTCTGGCCTTAAAGAAAAGGCAACTCGTGCAACGATCAAGAACGAAGCAAACAACGGTCTAGCGAACAAAGTTGGTACGCTAGCAATGGCTCGTACTATGGAACCGCATTCAGCGAGCTCTCAGTTCTTCATCAACGTTAACGACAACTCTTTCCTAAACTTCCGTAGCGAAAGCCTAGACGGTTGGGGCTACTGTGTATTCGCAGAAGTTGTTGAAGGCATGGACATCGTAAACAAGATTAAAGGTGTTAGCACTGGTTCTATGGGTATGCACCAAGATGTACCTCTAGAAGAAGTGATCATCACTGGTACTACAATCGAAGCTTAATTCATCGCTTTCGGTTAGTATTGATGAGCCGATAAAATCAGGATATAGGGAGCGAATCGCTCCCTTTTTTTAGACCTATGAAAACATATTTTATATCAGATCTGCACCTTTCTCCGTCACGAGAAGACATCACAGACTGCTTCTTAACCTTTATGAAGAAAGAAGCCGTAGAAGCGGATGCACTTTACGTATTAGGTGACCTTTTCGAATTCTGGATTGGTGACGATGATAAGAGTGAATTCGCGACTTCTATCCGCCAAGCGTTTATCGACTTAGTGAAAACAGGCGTGCCTTGTTACTTTACTCAAGGGAACCGCGACTTCTTAGTCGGCAAAAAATTTGCTAAGCAAACGGGCGTACAACTTCTCGACGAAGTTTCTACGATCGATATCTACGGGCAAAAAGCGGTAGTATTGCATGGAGATACCCTATGTACTGAAGATGTAAAGTACCTCGCCTTTCGCGAAAAAGTGCATCAGCCATGGTTACAATGGGTCTTCAACCGAATTCCATTTTTCATCAAGAAGAAAATTGTTTCAAAGGTTCAATCAGATATCAAAGATGACAAGCAGACCAAGTCTCTCGACATCATGGATGTGACACAGCAAGAAGTCGAAGATGTGATGGAACGAAACAATGTCGATCTGATGATCCACGGCCATACTCACCGCCCAGACATCCATACATTCAATGCTAACAATTGCACTAAAACCCGTATCGTACTTGGCGATTGGTATACGCAAGGCTCAGTGCTGGTGTTCACGCCGCAAAGTTTTGAACTACAGAATCGAGCGTTTAGCAATAGCTTTTAACATCACGCTTAAACTTTCACTTTGATTATTATTGTCGGTCAGACTTTCTTAGAAAGTGTATGGTAATTTCTAGTGAATTAGCTATTATCTCTCTACCAGAAATAAACCGAACACAGTACCAAGTTGAAATATTCATACGTAGCGCGTCAACCAATACTCGACACAGGCAAGAAAACCATAGGTTACGAGTTGCTATTCAGGGATGGTCCTAAGAACACTTTCCCTGAAGTAGAGCCGGAGCTCGCTACTAGCCGTTTGCTTTCCGATCACTTCTTATCGACCCACTATAATACGTTGGGTGATAAGCTTGGGTTCGTGAACTTCCCATATGCAAGCCTAATCAACTTAGTCCCTACTCTGTTCCCCAAAGAAAGCCTCGTTGTTGAGGTTCTTGAAGACTGCGAACCAACAGACGAATTACTTGAAGCAATCAAAACCATCTTTGACGCGGGTTATACCATTGCGCTAGACGACTTTGTGCCAAGTAAAGCTTGGAAGCGCTTCTTACCCTACGTTTCAATTATCAAGTTCGATATCCGTTTGACGCCAATTGCCAAAGCAGCGATGTTTATGAACTCTCTCAAAGGGCTAGATATCAAGTTCCTTGCTGAGAAAGTAGAAACGTACGAAGAATACCAAGAAGCGAAAAAAGCAGGCTTCACCTACTTTCAAGGTTATTTCTTTAGCAAGCCAGAGATGATCCAAACGCGTGCGCTCAACCCGGCATTCCTGACGACCGTTCAGCTGTTAAAAGAGATTGCGCACGACCCTATCGACTTTGGTGAAGTAGAGCGTTTGATTACGCTCGATGTGACCATGTCGTATAAGCTACTTACCTACGTAAACTCCGCTGGCGGTTCACCAACAACGATTCGTTCATTCCGCCAAGCGCTTATTTACCTTGGTGAACAGAAACTGCGTAAGTTCGTTTCACTGGTGGCTATCGCATCCGCGAAAGAAGATAAGCCGGACTCACTTTATGGCTTAGCGGTAATACGCGCACGTCAGTGTGAACTCTTGGTTGAGAAGATGAATGTTAAGGTTGAGCCAGGACAAGCATTTTTGACCGGTATGTTCTCTCTGTTGGACTCACTCTTTGACCAACCATTGAAACAAGTACTCGATTCAGTGCCGATCGACATCGAGATCAAACAAGCCTTGATTCAACGTAAAGGCGTGTTAGGTGCTGTATTGGCGATGGTGGTTGCGTATGAGCAAGCTCGTTGGGAAGAAGCGACTCGTATTCGCCAGCTTCTCAAACTGAGTGAAGCTCAACTTGGTCAAGCTTATGACGAAGCGACGACTTGGGCTCAAGAGCTATTGTCTCCAGCCTTGAAATAGTAAACTTCGCGCTAACACTTTGATAATTTCAATAACTTCAACAGAAACTAAACTTTGGTGAGCGATCGTTTCTTGGTAAACTCCCACGCATTCACTTATGGCCTCTTAATAGAGGCCATTTTTACAGGATCTGACTATGTCTTTATGCCCATGCGGTAGCAAAAATACTTACCAACAGTGCTGTGAATCAGCGCACCTTCACCACAGTGCTGTTGAAACGCCTGAACAGTTGATGCGCTCTCGTTATTCAGCGCACGTGTTGGGTTTAGTTGACTATGTTGTTGCGACTTACCACCCTAGCTGCAACGCAGAAGCGCAAAGAGAAGGTATTGCCGAATCTATCAACAGTGATTGGGCAGGACTAGAAGTCATCGATACTGCGGTAGGCTCGCACCAAGACGAAGGCTTTGTTGAGTTTAAAGCTTACTTCAATGAAGAAGGCGCACAATACTGCATGCAAGAACGCTCTCGCTTTATACGTGAAGACGGTCTTTGGTACTACATTGATGGTACCTTCCCAGAGCAGGAACAAACTACACAACCAGAAATTGACCCACGCTTAAATCAAACCGTTGAGAGCTTTAAAATCGGCCGTAATGATCCGTGTATTTGTGGCAGTGGTAAGAAATACAAGAAGTGCTGCGGGTAACTCGTTCGACTAAGAAGTCAGATTAAGAGAAGAGATTCCTGATGTCGCTTAGGCTCCTCGGAATGACGCAAAGTCAGAGGTTAGAAAAGTGACGTAGGGCTTAGAAATCTTGAAATCTTGAAATCTTGAAATCTTGAAATCTTGAAAAACTAAAAAGCCCCGTAAACATGTTTGTTTGCGGGGCTTTTGTCTGTCTTTTACGCGGTTCTATTAATCTAAAGAGAGCTTACTTATGACGCTCTTTCAGCTTGTTTACCACATCATCCATCGATAAGCCTTGGTCTTGAAGAAGAACCATTAGGTGGTAAATCAAATCTGCTGATTCACACACTAACTCCGCCTTATCGCCCGACGTCGCCGCAAGCGCGACTTCAACGCCTTCTTCGCCCACTTTTTGCGAAATACGCTTGGTGCCACGGGCATATAGACTGGCAGTATAAGAAGATTCAGGATCGGCGTCCTTGCGGGCAGCCAATAGCTGCTCAAGCTGATGAAGCCACACCATCTGAGACTCTTCTTGCTTGTCTCCATCCCAACACGTTGTTGTACCTGTGTGGCACGTTGGACCAATGGGATTAACTTTAACCAGTAAGGTGTCGCTGTCACAGTCCAAGGCGATGTTTTGCAGTTGCAATACATTGCCCGACGTTTCACCTTTCGTCCAAAGACGCTCTTTTGTGCGAGAGAAAAACGTCACATTGCCAGTTTCACCCGTTTTCTCAAGTGCGGCTGGGTTCATGTATCCCATCATTAGCACTTGGCTTGACTGGTAATCTTGAACAATCGCTGGCACTAAGCCATCTACTTTTTCCCAGTTAATACGCTCTGACAATGCGCCTACTTCTGTTTTTGATAAGCTTACGGGTTCAAAACTCATAGTCGCACCTCTACATCTTGTTGTTTTAAATACTGTTTAAGTTCACCAATATTGATGACTTGTTTGTGGAATACCGAAGCCGCAAGTGCTCCATCCACGTTGGTCTTTTTATAAGCTTCAGCAAAGTGCTCCATTGCACCAGCGCCACCAGAGGCAATCAATGGCACATTACACACTTCACGCACCATGTTTAACTGATCGATATCATAGCCGTTACGAACGCCATCTTGGTTCATCATGTTTAACACAATCTCACCTGCGCCACGCTTCTGTACTTCCTGCACCCAATCTTTGGTTTCCCATTTGGTTGCTTTAGTACGCGCTTCATCGCCTGTAAATTGGTAAACCTGATATTTACCGGTTTCTTTGTCGAAGTATGAATCGATACCGACAACGATACACTGAACGCCAAACTTATCAGCAAGGTCAGTAATCAGCTGTGGATTAGCCAATGCCGGTGAGTTGATTGACACTTTATCCGCACCAAACTCAAGAATGCGCGCTGCATCTTCTGCTGATTTAATACCACCAGCGACACAGAAAGGGATATCGATCACTTCAGCTACGCGTTTCACCCAGCTTTTATCGACCACACGGCCATCACTTGATGCGGTGATGTCATAAAATACCAATTCATCGGCGCCCTCTTCTGCATAGCGTTGTGCTAGCGGAACGATGTCACCAATAATTTCGTGGTTACGGAACTGAACGCCCTTAACCACTTGTCCGTCACGGACATCCAAACAAGGGATTATTCGCTTTGCCAACATGCAAATGCCTCCTCTGCGGTAAACTTGCCATCAAGTAGCGCACGACCCACAATCACACCCGCAACACCGCTGCCTTTAAGCGCTTCGATATCAGCTAGGCTGCCAATGCCGCCCGATGATTGGAATTGCACTTGTGGGTACTGCTTACAAAGATCAACATAGAGCTCTACGTTTGATCCTTCTAGCGTGCCGTCACGTGAAATATCGGTACACAGCACGTGTTTAAGGCCAACCGTGAGGTAGTCTTCAATCAGCGCTTCAATAGTCACACCTGAATCTTCTTGCCAACCTGAAATCGCCACTTTACGTGTGCCGCTTTCATCAATGTTGATGTCTAGAGCCAGCACGATTTTTTCCGCGCCATACTTCTCCATCCAACCTTTCACCAACTCAGGTTGCTTAACGGCTGTAGAACCAACCACAACGCGCTGTGCGCCAGCTTCTAGCAGATCAACGACATCTTGTTCGTTACGCACGCCACCACCAATCTGGATGTTCGCAGGCGTGCTAGCAAGGAGCTTAGCAATCAAGTCTAACTGACGAGCCGTTGTGTCTTTTGCGCCCGTTAAGTCAACAAGGTGCAGCCAGCCAGCGCCAGCTTGGTGGTACAGATTAAACTGCTCTGCTGGGTCTACTTTGTATTCTGTTACTTGCCCGTAGTCTCCTTGGAATAAGCGAACTACTTGGCCTTCAATTAAATCTAACGCGGGAATAATCATTTACATTCCTTATATGGCAACGTTAGCCGCTGCCTAATCCTTATTACAATTCCAAGAAGTTCTGAATCAGCTTAGAGCCAGCTTTCGAAGATCGCTCTGGGTGGAACTGAACACCACAATAATTGCCACTTTGAACCGCCGCAGTGAACGGATTACCGTAATCACATTGTGCGATTGTGTAGTCGCCCACTGGCATTGCGAAGCTATGAACAAAGTAGAAGTATTCGCCTTCTTCAATGTCTTTAAATAGCGGGTGATTAGGCGTTGCTGTTACTGTGTTCCAACCCATGTGTGGTAATGGTAAGTCGCCCGTTTCAAGTAAACGAACTTCGCCATCACACAAACCTAGGCATTCAACTAACTCATCAGCCTTTTGACCTTTCTCTTGAGACAGTTTGCCTAACAGCTGCATACCTAAACAGATACCCAGCAGAGGCTTCTCAACTTGCTTGACAAGGGTAACAAGGTCACGCTCTTGCAGGTTCTTCATTGCCTCACTTGCTGTACCTACACCGGGTAGGAATAGCTTGTCGGCAGCAAGAACAACTTCTGGTTCTTTTGAAATTTCAACTGCGTAGCCCAGACGTTCAATCGCAAACTTCACCGATGAAACGTTGGCACAACCAGTATCAATAATAACGACTTTTTGCTCTTTCATTGTTTTTCCTTGCTAACGTTAGCCTTACAGAACGCCTTTGCTGCTTGGTAACTCGTTACCTTCAACTTTGATTGCTTGGCGAAGAGTACGGCCAAACGCTTTGAACAGGCTCTCAATGATGTGGTGATCATTATTGCCATCAGAAGAAAGGTGTAGCGTACAAGCCAATGTATCAGTTAGAGAACGGAAGAAGTGAACCACCATCTCGGTTGAAAGATCACCCACTTGCTCACGGCTGAACTTAGCATCGAACTTCAGGTATGGACGACCAGAAAGGTCTAACGCACACTGAGCCAAACACTCATCCATTGGTAGGCTGAAACCAAAACGGCCAATACCACGTTTGTCGCCTAGTGCATCTTTCAATGCTTGGCCTAAAGCCAGAGCGGTATCTTCGACTGTGTGGTGATCATCAATGTGCAGGTCGCCCTTCACAGTCAGGTTCATTTGGAAACCACCGTGTGTCGCGATTTGATCAAGCATGTGGTCGAAGAAACCCATGCCGGTATCGATCTTGTTGCCACCGGTTTCATCAAGGTTTACTGCAACCTTGATATCGGTTTCTTTAGTAGTACGAACTACTTCAGCAATACGCGCATTAACCGTCAGATCTTTAACGATTTGTGGCCAGTTAAGCGTGCCTTCAGTTTCCGCATCCGGGCCATATTGAATACCGCGGATAGCCATGTTCTCTGCCAGTTGAAGATCCGTCATTCGGTCGCCAATCACAACAGAGTGTTGGAAATCGACTTTACCGCCTTGTAGGTACTCTTTAACCATACCCAGTTTAGGCTTACGGCAAGAGCAGTTGTCTTCGTCAAAGTGAGGGCAAATAAGCACGTCGTCAAACTTAACGCCTTGAGATTCGAAGAACTCCATCATCATATTGTGTGGTGCATCGAAATCTTCTTGTGGGTAGCTATCGGTACCTAGACCATCTTGGTTAGTCACCATCACTAGACGGTAACCAGCGTCTTGCAGTGCAAGTAGGCTAGGAATTACTCGCGGTTCGAATTTTAGCTTGTCTAAACGATCTACTTGAAAGTCAACTGGCGGCTCCACAATTAAGGTGCCGTCACGGTCTATAAAAAGTATTTTCTGTTGTTTACTCACTTGAACTTCCTTTTAATTTTAAATCTGGTGGCCTAGCTAAAATCAAACGCTAACCCAAAATATTGGTTTCACTTGCCAATCTGCGATTAATCAACTCAAACTGGCAAATGTTATTACTGGTAAGCCTTTCGTTACTGATAAAAGTTACGAATGAATCCAAGTGTCTTTTCGCACTCTTCGCGGTTACCAATACTAATACGAACACAGTCTTCAATAGGTGAATTACGCAAAATAATGCCCGTATCCCAAGCCGCTTTAAATAACTCATCGCCGTTCGGGAATTTCACCAGTAAGTAGTTACCCCAGCCATCAAAAACCGTCACTTGAGGCATACCTAATAGACCCGCCTGCAAATACGCTCGGTTAGCACTTAAATCCAGAACTTGGAACTTAGCTCGCGCTAGTCCTTGCTCTGAGAGAGCTTGAACGGCAATGTCAGCAACAGGGATTGGCACAGGATAAGGAGCAATCACTTTCAACAGTACATCGATAAGCTCTTTATTCGCTAGCGTAAAGCCACAACGTAAGCCCGCCAAAGCAAAGGCCTTCGACAAGGTGCGCAGAATCGCTAGGTTTGGATATTGATCAAGCAAATCAACGGTTGACGCTTCTGGACAAAAATCGATATACGCTTCATCCATCACCACAATCGCTTTGTCTTGTGTCATTTCAAGCAGCTTGATGATGTCTTTACGATCAACTAAATTACCGGTTGGGTTATTTGGGCTACAAACAAACACCACTTTTACGTTGTCGAGCTGAGCTTCGATAGCTGGAAGATCCAATTGCCATTCAGAAGTAAGAGGCACAACTTTACGCTCAACACCAATCGTCTCTGCACTGATTGCGTACATACCGTAAGTAGGCGGGCAGTAAAGAATAGCGTCTTCGTTCGGCTCACAGAAAGCACGAATCAATAACTCAATACCTTCGTCAGCACCACGAGTCGTCAGTGTTTGCTCTGATTTCACGCCTGCGTATTGAGCGTAAGCATCAATCAGCTCTTTTGGCTGACATTCGCTGTAACGGTTAAGACGAGACAAGTTCAGGTTGTACTCGTTATCAAACGGAGATTCGTTGGCGTTTAGCCATACATCACCAGTACCGCCTATGCGTCTTGCAGACAAGTAAGGTGTTAGAGCCTGAACTTGTTTTCTTGCTAACTTTTCCATGCCCTACCCTTATTTCGCTTTATTTAACTTTTCAACTCGGATAGTCACAGCGCGTTTGTGTGCATCCAAACCTTCGGCTTCCGCCATTGTTACTACTGTTGGCGCTAGGCCTTTCAACCCATCGGCTGTTAGCTCCTGCACCGTCATTCGCTTAGAGAAATCAGCCAAACCTAGGCTTGAATACGTCTTGGTATAACCGTAAGTCGGAAGAACGTGGTTTGTGCCGGATGCGTAGTCACCTGCAGATTCTGGAGACCAGTCACCAAGGAAAATTGAGCCTGCATTATCTAGCAATGGCAGCAATTCACGTGGGTTCTTGGTTTGAACGATCAAGTGCTCAGGACCGTAGAAATTCGAAATCGCAATCGCTTGAGTGATCGATTCAGCAATGATGATTAAGCTTGAAGCCAATGCTTGCTGAGCGATGTTCGCACGAGACAGTTCTTTCAGTTGCTTTTGAACCGCTTCTGTTACTTGGTCTGCAACCACTGGAGATGGAGTTACCAATACTACTTGAGAGTCAGGCCCGTGTTCCGCTTGGCTCAACAAATCCGCTGCAATGAAGTCTGCATCAGCCGTTTCATCAGCAATCACTAACACTTCAGATGGGCCAGCTGGCATATCAATAGCTGCTCCGCGGAAGTCATTACTCACTTGGCGCTTTGCTTCCGTAACGTAGGCATTACCTGGGCCGAAGATCTTATCGACTTTAGCCACACTCTCGGTACCGTAAGCCATTGCTGCAACCGCTTGACCACCACCAACGTTGTAAACTTCGTCGATCTTACAAAGCTTAGCGACATACAAGATTTCATCAGCGATTGGCGGAGGTGAACAAAGCACAACCTTACGACAACCCGCGATTTGAGCAGGAACACCTAACATAAGAACCGTTGACGGTAGTGGCGCACTGCCACCGGGAATATAAAGGCCAACAGTATTAATCGCGCGCGTCACTTGCTCACACACAACACCAGGCTGTGTCTCAACCTTAATTGGCTGCGGCTTTTGAGCTTCGTGAAACTTAGCAATGTTGCTATAAGCTTGCTCTAACGCTTGCTTCATCTCTGGTGTTAGACGAGCACACGCCTCTTCAATCTCACCCGAACTGACTCGGATAGATTCTGGAGTTACACCATCAAACTTTGCAGTCAGCTTTTTAAGCGCGGCATCGCCTTCATTTCGTACTTTTGCAATAACATCAGAAACAGTCGCTGTGATGTTTGCACCTTCAGTAATAGCTGGACGCTCTAATACCGAGTCTTGCTGTGATTCACTTAAAGATTGCCAAACAACGGTTCTCATCGTCACTACCCCATCATTTTTTCGATTGGTAATACTAGAATCGAGCTTGCACCCAACTCTTTCAGCTGTTCCATTGTTTCCCAGAACAAGTTCTCTGTACTTACTAGGTGCACGGCAACTTTGTCTTTGTCTGTAGATAGAGGAAGAACCGTTGGATCTTCAGCACCAGGCAGTAGTGCTTTGATTTGCTCTAGTTGAGAGGTTGGCGCGTGAAGCATGATGTACTTCGACTCTTTCGCTTGTTGAACACCCTGCATACGAGTCAGTAGTTTTTCAATCAGTGCGGTCTTGTCTGCGTCGAAGTCGCCAACACGTTGAATCAGTGTTGCTTTCGATTGGAAGATAGCTTCTGCTTCTTTTAGGCCGTTCGCTTCAAGCGTTGCACCTGTAGAAACTAAATCAGCGATAGCGTCTGCAAGGCCAGCGCGAGGCGCGACTTCAACCGAACCTGTTAGCATACAAGTGCTGAACTCAACACCCTGCTCGTCCATGTAGGCTTTAAGTAGTTGTGGGTAGGTTGTCGCAATACGTTTGCCCGCTAAGTCTTGTGGGCCGTTGTATTCTTCGTCTTTATTAATAGCGATTGAAAGGCGGCAACCACCGAAGTCTAAACGACGTAGTGTGCGGAACTCTGAAGGCTCTTTAAGAGCAACTCGATCTAGACGAACTTCTTCTAGTTCATTTTCACCGATGAAACCAAGGTCAACTACACCATCCATGATAAGACCTGGGATGTCGTCATCACGAACGAGTAACAAGTCGATTGGCATATTTAGTGAGTGAACCACTAGGCGCTCACCCATGATATTAAATTTAACACCACATTTTTTAAGTAGGTCTTGGCACTCTTTACTTAAGCGACCTTTCTTTTGAATTGCGATTCTTAGGCGTTGTGTCTGCATTGCTGTATCCCTGTGCAAATATTTGAATTTATTGATTATTTAAAAGCGCTAAAACTAAAAAACCCTCGGGGACTTTGTCATCCCGAGGGTTTAAATCTAAATTCTTTTGACTTAACCTCCGGGAGTAATCTTGCTCCCGGGTATACGTAAATCTCCCCGAAAGACTAGATAGGGTGATGATGGTGATGAATGTTCATTACTAATTTACGCATACTTATCAGCTCTTAGGTTGTTTGCTGTCTTGTCTCCACACTAACTAAGCTGACATCCTTTTTCAACCATTTATTCGAACTTTTTTCACGAAACTTAAAATTAAATTAACAGGCACAAAAAAGGGAGGCAAACGCCTCCCTGATAGTTTACTGATTAACTTTCAATTTTAGCTTTTGCACGTCGCCATTTTGCAGCGAGAGAAGTAAGCCAATGCAAAACATACAGCAACAAACGTTAGAGACGCTGCGCCAAATGCGATGCCAATTGAAGATGTCATACCTAGAGTGATGAAACCAATGCACGATACGAACGCTACAGACAACGCGTATGGAAGCTGAGTCGAGACGTGGTCGATGTGGTTACAACGAGCACCAGTAGAAGACAGAATCGTCGTATCTGAGATTGGAGAACAGTGGTCACCAAATACTGCACCCGCTAGAACCGCACTTAGCATTGGAAGAATCAGTGCGATATCCGATGCTGCAGCCATATCACCCGCGATTGGTAGCATGATACCGAACGTACCCCAAGATGTACCTGTAGAGAACGCCATAACGCCCGCTAGAAGGAACAACATAACCGGTAACCAGTGGTAATCAATGCTGCCTGTTACTAGAGACGATAGGTAAGAACCCGTTTTCATGTCGCCGATAACAGAACCGATAGTCCATGCAAACACAAGAATCAGAATCGCGCCAAACATAGAGCTAGCACCGATCCACATTGTTCTTGCGATATCAGTCATAGATAGCTTTTGCTTGAATACTGTCGCTAGTGCTACTAGTAAGCCAATAACACCACCGTAAACAAGAGACTTACCTACATCCGTGTTTTCGAATGCGCCTAGAAGGTTGAATGCTTGGCCATCAGCAGCCAGCGCTTGGCCGCCTGTGTAAAGCATTGCAGCCACTGTCGCTACAATTAGCGATACGATTGGCATAACAAGATCAGAAACTGAACCGTTTTCGCTCTCTTCGATATCTAACTCTTCGTTTAGATCGTGAGCTTGCTTTTGATCGTTGTCACCTTCAAAGCCACGGCCTTGAGATGCTTCGATCTCATGCTCACGCATCTTACCAACGTCTAGACCGAACCATGCTACTGCGAACACCATTAGTAGTGCGAATACAGCGTAGAAGTTCATTGGGATAAGACGAACGTAAGCACCCAGTGCAGAATACTCTGTCACACCGTGTGTCACTAAGATGCCACCAATGATCGTGATGATGTAAGCACCCCAGCTAGAAGCAGGCATGATCACACACATAGGAGCAGCAGTTGAATCTAGGATATAAGCAAGCTTAGCGCGAGATACATAGAAGCGGTCTGTTACAGGACGAGAGATAGCACCAACCGCTAGGCTGTTAAAGTAGTCATCAACAAAGATGAATACACCTAAGAAAGCAGCAAGTAGTTTTGAACCACGTTTACTCTTAACGCGAGACTGTGCCCACTCCGCGAATGCGCGAGTACCGCCAGACAGTGTTAATAATGCCGTTGTCATTCCAAGAATAATTAGGAATGCAATGATGCTCATGTTCCAAGTGTTGATGCCACCATCTTCGATGAAAACACCAGATGCTTTAGTAAACACGTAGCTAGCTGCGTTACCTACTGAGTAATCAGCAAGTAGAATCGCACCCATGATGATACCGACACCCAAAGAAACCAATACACGGCGGGTAACAATAGCAAGGCTCAAAGCCACAAGGGGCGGAAGCAAAGATAAAGGTGATGTTGCAAAATCTATTAAATTCATGATCTTCAAAAACCAGTTTTTTATTTGGCTAGAGATCTACTGCAGACAAACTTGATACGGCTGACCAAGCTCATGTTGAACTAAGCGAAAGGGAAGTGAACACTTCACCCAACCCTACAGTAGCGCTCCATAGTTTAAAATTAAGACTATGGCAGTGTTGTACCTATTGAGCACAACCCCAGCAAATTGCTTAGATATACAATTTACTTCGGCAATTACACCTTTCATTCCCGTTCATTGGCATCACCCCAACGGAAGTTACTTTTTATAATTGCGCCTCTACGTGCGATAACATTATTAACCGTGTAAACCAGAGTTTAACAACAAATTAACCAACACCTCGCATCAGGTAGCCGCAATTGTACTCATCAAGAGCAACAATGCAACATATCATTCCGAGAAAAATAGCTTTTTGTTAATGAACTAATCAATAGAAGAATAGTCTACATAAGTTGACTACTCCACCTGTCACATATCATTTTTTAAGATATTCTTAATAATTATTATAAATTCAATAGAAATACTGCTCTGAATTTTCAACTATTCATCTCACTTTTATATTTAAATATGTAATAGAAGAA
>NZ_JBFRTN010000093.1:0-61377 GCF_041474095.1 Vibrio sp. 10N.222.54.A3 | reverse complement strand
CATGGTCTAACGCTTCAAGCAAAGTAAAGGTATATTCGCCCAAAGCACTTGTAGAGAAAGCAATCGTGAATACAGGAACTTCAGCGTTCAAGCCATCAGTAATAAAGCCTATGTAAGTACCTGGATTAGCCGAATCTTCTTTAATCTCTACCGTAAACCCATTGGACGTCAGAGCACCACCGACATTGAACTCGGCTGGTTCAATACGGAAACTCGCCACATCATCACTGCCTGCAGTAAAGGTAACCGTCTCGGTAGCGCTGACCGCACTTCCGCTTGGAGAAGATCCATCAGCAAGGTTGGTTTCTGAGAGAGTCACAGGCGGGATCAAATCAATGATTGGATCTTGGCCGTCAGTGATACTTAGCTCAAGCGATGAAGTGTCAGTGTCTCCATCACCATCTTCAGCTAAAAACGAGAACTGTTTGACGAGAGTTTCACTGCTTGAGTGGTCGATATCACGAGCGACTTCAAAACTAAAATCGCCATTTAGTGAGATGGTTACAACACCCTCAGTAAAACTGAATGTTTGAACAGCATCTGGCAGCAAGCTCTGATCTAGTGAGTAATCAACACCATCATAGTTAAACGATTGAATTATCGAGCCATCAGCGCCTTCGAAGTTGAACAGATTATACGAAACAATGGTATCGCCCGCTAAAGTCGGTTCCGTGACTGACTCAACTTTATCAACTAGCTCAACAACATCATCTGTGACATTAACGAGAATCTCTGCGGCTTCTGGTGTACTCGAACCGCCAGATAGTGCAGAACGATCTCCATCCGCATCAACGGCATAAATTGGAAATGCAAAAGTTAGCAGCGCATCTTCAGCGCCTTGATGAGAAAGTTCTTCATAAAGATTAAACTCATAGTTCCCCAATGACGGGCTATCGACTTTAACGTCAAAGACCGTAATTCTCGAACCATTGACCTCAACATAACCTTCGTAAGTTCTTACACCGTTGGTTTCATCAACCAACTCGAGTAGCACCGCCTCGCCATTTGAAACTAAGCTGCCACCGGTATTAAATTCTGCCGGTTCAAGTTCATAATGGTCGATGATGTCACTTTCAAAAATATCCGCGGTAATACTGCCGCTGCCAGACACTGCCGCCGTGCCCTCTTGTGAGCCGCCAATGATGCCTGCTTCATCGACACTAATACTGTCAACATTGGTAATGACTGGGCTATTGCCATCAGAGATAACAATGTTGATGTTATTGGTTACAACATCTTGGTCGAAATCGGTAATGGTTATAGGTAAATCGAACGTCAGTGAATCGGTACCCACTTGTTCTATTGGATTAAACTGCTCGAATTTATAAGTACCATCGGTATCTAGCGAGATAGTAAGAACAACCTCACCTCGGCCTTGAATGGACAAAGTGATCGTCGTCCCATCATCAGATAGCCTTGCAAGCGTATTTTGATTATCGCTGAGCAACCCATCAAACTGGTCCAGTGCACCAGCATCAAATACAGCTGATTGAAGATTATCACTACCAATATTGGAGAACGTTCCTTCAATTGCTGCACTGCTAGTTTCTACGTTACTGATATTCACACTTTCAGCAGACGGATCGCCCCCATCAACCACGGCAACTTGCGCATTAATTGGTTTTGCTAATGGGTTTCCGGCGGTGTCTTCACCTTGAATATCAAAAGTGATGTTAATTTGATCGCCTGTATAGGAAACCTGACCGCCACCAACAGACGTTACGTGATCAATTGGTTGAGAAATCGTTGTGGTCAATGAAAGCTCAGCGTTGTTTCCAACACTAACAACATCGATGTCGATGCGTAATACTTCATCGGTGCCTTGAACACCAATGATAGAGTTCGTCGCCGCATCATAAGTAAACGTAACGGGTTGACCACTTGAAGTAATATCACTGTTTAGCTCTGTGAGTAGCGAAGCGAGAGACAGTGCTTCTGGAACAAAAGAATCAGGGGAGAGCGCTAAACTACCAGCAATGATAGTTTCTGTCGTCGTGATAGATTGAGGATAAGTATTATCAGATATCGAGCCTTCAGTAAGAGCTTCACTGATTGATTGGTCGCCTGATGAACGAGTGATCGACCTGAACTCTTCTCTGTCTTCATCAACCGTTTGTTCTGCTAGACCAGCGGTTTCAAAGAATGTCGATGGCTGAGTCTGTGTGTAGTTGTAATCAATAGTGACAAAGCCGGAGTTTGCAGAACCTTGTCCAGCACCAGCGGCCGTTGCCTCTAGGATTTGAGTCGGATCGGCACCACCTAAAATGGCTTCTTGAATTGCAGCAAGGTCGTCTTCGGTGAAGGTTTCTGCGTCCGCTTGCTGTAAGTCAAAATTAACCTCACCGGCTATTGGGGCGTCTACCCATGCAGCATTTTCATCAATACAACCGACACAATTCTCTGCAACTGGAATTGAATCATTCTGCACACCTAATACAAGTTCTGACTTGTTGGCCGTAATCACGATCTCATTTTCACGGATGATATCGCCAATTGAAATTTTTCTTGCGCTGCCGTCTGGCTTAACGACCACAACATGTCCACTAACTGCCTCAACTACAGCAACCTGGCGTGAAACTTCGATATCCATATATCCCCCGTAGTCACAAAACACTGCTCTCGAGCGCTGTGAAAATTATTGGTAATAACAATTTCAGGTTTCACTTGAATACATACTTAGCTCTCATCAATGACAATCCATTGTTACGCCTAACTGGCCTGAAATGAGAAAGTATTTCACCTGTTTTTTTATAGTTTACTTACTCTTAAGACTAGTCTTCCCCATAAAAAATGCCATGTCTGTGCTAAGAGGCGCCTTTTCACAAACCGAGGGATTCTTGTTGGAGTTTGAATAACTTAGTTAAAAGTTAGTATGGTATTGATTTATATGCAAATAAATTCACAATATAATTACACCTCATTATTTATAATATATACAGCAATAAAGTTGATAAATCATTAGCAAACATGGGGTATTGATTGATGCTTTCTATACGTCAACAGTAAAGCAGAAGTAATTACCATTTGTGAGACAATAACCAGAGGATAGGTGGTGGAGTTTGTATCAAAAACAATAAAATAAGTTGCATAAAATGTATATGTCGGAATTTTAACCAACTGATAAACAACAGCTCCCCTCTTCAATTTGGTCACAGGTTGTTTTCTGGAAGTGACAAAAAACGCCCACTAAGTTGAAACTTAGTGGGCTTTAAAATCAGTATGTAGCGTTACGCTTTTAACAATCAAACACTATGATTTAGCGAGGCGATTTGCCGTCCAAACATAAAGCAGCTCAAGTGCGATAGTTGCACCAGCCAGTGCTGTAATCTCGCTTTGGTCATACGCTGGAGAAACTTCTACAACGTCCATACCAACCATGTTGATGCCCTGCAAACCACGGATAATTTTCAGAACTTTATCTGAATTCAAACCGCCGCATACCGGAGTACCTGTACCCGGAGCAAAAGCAGGATCCAGACAATCGATATCAAACGTTAGGTAAACTGGCTTATCACCAACAATGCCTTTCACTTGAGCAATGATCTCGTCCACGCTCATGTCGTTCGCTTGCATCGCGTTAATAACGTTAAAGCCGTGTCCTTCCTGCTTGTACTCTGTACGAATACCAATTTGCACTGAATGTTCAGGCGAAATTAAACCTTCATTTGGCGCATGGTAGAACATAGTACCGTGATCGTAACGACTGCCCTGACTGTAAGTGTCAGTGTGCGCGTCGAAGTGAATCAGAGCCATCTCACCGTACTTCTTGCCGTATGCTCTTAACAAAGGCAGTGTAATGAAGTGATCGCCACCTAAACCTAACAGAGTTTTACCATTGTTTAGAATCGCATCAGCAGCCGCTTCTAAACGCTGAGTTAGGTCTTCTGCATCACCACAATCAAACACAAGATCGCCAGCATCAATCACCGAGGTGTGTTCAAATACATTGAAGTCCCAAGGGAATTTTTTGCCTTCCCACGCCAAGTTTACCGACGCACGACGAATCGCATCTGGTCCCATACGAGCGCCCGGACGACCCGACGTCGCCATATCTAACGGCGCACCTAACACAACCACATCGGCATCGCTATCGATTGGGTTCTGTACCAATGGACGACGCATAAACGTCATGGCGTTGGAATAAAGCGAGTAATCTGGTTTCGTAAATAGATCGTTCATTAAAAATCCTCAAGATAGGTGTAACCCATCAGGCCTTGCTCTAACTCTTCAAGTACGCTTTGCTGCTCTTGTGCTGGTACTTTTGCTGTTACCAGTTCTTTGTAGTTCTGACGAATCAGGTCCATATCGATGTGAACATAACGCATCATGTCTTCAACCGTATCGCCTTCGTTGATATAATCGATATTCGCTTGACCACTTTCATCAACATTCACCACTACGCTGTGAGTATCACCAAATAGGTTATGCATATCACCCAAGATCTCTTGGTATGCACCTACTAAGAAAAAGCCCATCAGGTATGGTTCATCTGGGTTCCATGCAGGAACAGGCAGCGTTGTTTCAATACCTTGGCCATCAACGTACTGATCAATCGTACCGTCAGAATCACATGTGATATCCAGTACAACAGCGCGTCGCTCATCCGCATTATCCAAACCACTTAGAGGTAATACAGGGAATACCTGATCGATACCCCAAGCATCTGGCAACGATTGGAACAACGAGAAGTTAACAAAGAACTTGTCGGCTAAACGCTCGCTCAACTCATCCAAAATAGGACGGTGGTAACGGTTCTTAGTGCTCATACGAGAGCTAAGTTCGTAGTTAATACGCAAAGACATCTGCTCTGCCCAAGCACGGTGCTGAAGATTCAGCATGCCTGTTGCAAATTGGTTGTGCGCTTCTGCGATATCACTCTGCGTGTCGTTATAGATCTCGATCAACGCTCGATCATCATTGCCTGCATCTAACTCCAAGAAGTTCTTCCACATGTTGTTTAGCAACAGTGGTGCGTCTGCTTCTGGCGCCGCCATGTCTTCTGGCGAGTAGCTTTCGGTACCAATCACGTTGGTCACTAGTACTGCATGGTGCGCAGTCAGTGAGCGACCAGACTCCGAAATAATCACAGGTTGTGGCTGATTGTAGAGCTTACAGATATCCCCTACTGTCATCACAATATTGCGAGCGTACTCAAGCAAGCCGTAGTTCATTGAGTTTGAAGATTGACTGCGTGTGCCGTCGTAATCAACCGCCAAACCACCACCAACATCTAAGTACTTCAATTGAGCACCGATATCGCGCAGTTCACAGTAGAAACGAGCTGCTTCGCTCACACCATTTCGTACATCACGAATATTGGCCATTTGTGAGCCAAGATGGAAATGCACTAACTCTAAAACATCGAGTTGGTCTTCTGCTTTCAAGCGTTCAATAACGGTCAATACTTGTGATGCAGACAAACCGAATTTCGACTTCTCGCCACCACTTGCTTGCCATTTACCTGCACCTTGAGATGCAAGACGAATGCGTAAACCTAAACGAGGTTTCACGCCAAGCGCTTTTGCTTCAGAAAGAACAAGATCAAGCTCAGAGAGCTTCTCTAGAACGATAAATACTTTATGACCCAGCTTTTCGCCAATAAGAGCAAGACGGATGTATTCTCTGTCTTTGTAACCGTTACACACGATCACCGAGCTCGCTTTTTGAGCCAGTGCCAATACCGCTAATAGTTCAGGCTTGCTGCCCGCCTCTAAACCAAGCTGCTTCTGCTCTAATTGAGCTTGGCTCGCTAAGATCTCGTCAACCACTTCTTTCTGTTGGTTAACTTTAATCGGGTAAACAAGTAGGTAACGGTTATCGTACTGATATTCGTCGATCGCTTGGTTGAATGCGTTACAGATATTGTGCACACGTTGATGCACGATTTGAGGAAAACGCACAAGAGCAGGCAAACCAATATTTCTCTGCTCTAACTGTTTTACGATCTGACTAAGAGGAACTTGATGATCGGTTTCGCTCGGTGAAACATACACCTCGCCATTATCATCAATTCCATAAAAACCTTGGCTCCAGTGCTTTACATTATACTCAGCACGGATGCGTTCCAAATTAACCGAATTTTCCAATTCTAGAGACCTCACACTATAGGGCCATCGACAGAAGATACCTCATTGGAATAGCGAGGTATAACCCAACAAAAAACGTTCGAAAACGATTTGTTGGCTGCATTAACCGATATTATTAAGAGTGAGTCCAACCATTGATATTTGTGGTTACGATTACGTTTTTTTATCGTCGAACCGACTTAAAGTGACAGGTAAGGTATTACAAGGTTTTAGACCAAAAAACAGGCTGAAGCGCATGAGATTTAAAGCACTTTCTAACAAAAAATCAGGTGAATAAAATACCAAAGACACATAAAATTCTTGGCTAATCAGGTCAAGTTAAGTCAGGGTTTTGACAAATATGACCACTTCCCAATCTGAACTCTCGCTATCACAAACACTACTTGTATCCCACGATTCGAGGCCTATAAACACTTCGTTCTTCCTACTAAAACTCGCTCACTTCAATGTTGTAACCGCTCAATTTTTGAACTTTTCTCACGCATATCTTGTATTCGGTTCGATCTTCTTGTAATTTCAGCTGACCAACCAATCGGTCAGCTTTCGAATTTAGGGGATACTATGAGCCATAATCTAGACCTTGAACCAACCACGTCGAACATCAACGACATGGATAAAATATTCAACCGACAAAAAGATCACTACCGCAGTAATGTTAATCCAACGCTTGAGCAGAGAAAAAAAAACCTCTCGGAATTAAAAGCGTTGCTAATACGCTACCAAGAGCAATTGATTGACGCAGTGTCTGAAGATTATGGTCATCGCGCAAAACACGACAGCTTGATTGCTGATATCACCCCTTCTCTTCACCAAATTAATTACAGTGATAAGAACCTTAAGAAGTGGTTGAAGCCATCACGCCGCAAAGCCGGTTTGATGCTGACGCCAGCAAAGATCACGGTTCATTATCAGCCTGTGGGCGTTGTAGGCATTATCGTTCCTTGGAACTTTCCTATAATGCTCTCTTTAGGTCCTCTCATCACTGCGTTAGCGGCGGGCAACACTGCAATGCTCAAGATGTCCGAGTTTACTCCTGCGACCAACCGAGTTTTAAAAGCCATGCTGGCCGAAGGCTTTAGTGAAGATCAAGTCGCGATTATCGAAGGTGAAGCGGATGTTTCCGCTAAATTTAGCCAGCTCCCGTTTGACCATATTCTATTTACTGGGTCGACCTCTGTGGGTAAGCACGTCATGAGAGCAGCAGCCGACAACTTAACGCCAGTAACTTTGGAGTTAGGCGGAAAGTCTCCGACCATCATTGCGCCTGATTTCGATGTCGCTGACGCGGTTGAACGTATCTTGTTTGCCAAGAGTCTAAACGCAGGTCAAATCTGTGTTGCACCGGATTACATCTTGCTGCCACGAGAGAAAGTCGATGCATTTATCACCGCTTACAAGCGCTACTTCAAGAAGCTTTACAAAGCAGGAATTGAGAGCAAAGACTTAACCTCAGTGGTTAATATGCGCCAGTACAATCGATTAAAAAGTGTAGTTGAAGATGCGAAGTCAAAAGGTGCTGTAATACACACTGTCACCGAGCAGGCACAAGACGACGTGAACCACAGAATGACACCGCACCTTCTCACCGAAGTGAATGATGACATGGTGGCAATGCAAGAAGAGTTGTTTGGCCCTGTGCTTCCTATCGTGCCGTATGATTCAATTGACGAAGCGATAAGCTACATCACATCAAGAGAACGTCCACTTGCGCTGTACCTCATGAGTCACGACAAGAAAACCCAAGACCGATTCCTATCAGACACTCATTCAGGCGGCGTTTGTATCAATGACTCTTTGGTGCATGTAGCAGCAGAAGACGCACCGTTTGGTGGTATTGGCCCTTCAGGCATGGGACACTACCACGGTATTGAAGGCTTCAAGACCTTTAGCCATGCAAAAACCGTGTTGACTCGAGGCAAGATCAACTTCACTAAGTTGATGCACCCTCCATACAACAACCCAATCAAGAAAATGATGTTCAAAGTACTGAATCGATGATTACAAAAAGGCAAAAAATCCTAGATGCTGCGCTCCTACTCTTTTCCCAACAAGGATTAGAGGGCACATCTACTGGGCAAATAGCGAAGACCGCCGGTGTAGCGAAAGCGACACTGTTTCATCACTTCGAGAACAAATCTCTATTGATTGATGAACTGTTTCGCGAGCTGAAATTGGAGCTATTCTCTACCCTTCAACAACACACTGATATTGCTGAGCAGGATCTCTATCAAGCCTTTAAGTTCATGTGGATCACTGGGATTGAATGGGCACTAGAAAATCCGGTTGCGATGAAGTTCTTCACCAATGTTCATTTCGACCCAACGACCCAAACTCGTGAAGTCATTGTTTCGCAAATGTTTGCGTCACTCGATGACATCATTTTGAAAGGACAGCAAGCCGAAGAGTTGATGGTGTTAGACATTAATCTCGTGAGACACTTCATCCATAGCCACTTTTTGATCTGTGCGAACTGGCTTATTGATCAACAAGAGCCGCAGCCAGAGCAGTCAGAAAAGTACATCAACGACAGTTTTGATATGTGCTGGCGTGCTATTGGTGGTCAAGCTCAGTCGTCCTATTAGCTAGATTATCTGCGAGCTGTAAGCTAAATACCCTGCCATTTAGCAGTGTCAGGTTTCATCGAATCAATAAAAGCGTGTCATCGGCGCTTTTATTATTTGGGTACATTTTAATCACTTCACCCTGTTGACTTTCTAAGCCCGTATTCAGTACCATTCCACCATCATTTCAAAAGAGAATAACGCCATAATGAAGTACTAACATCCTGACATCCGATTTATTTTTTAAAAATCATTTGGACACTCGGGGTTAGTGGGCGTTACTTCGTCATCTATTTTCGCGACAAATTAAGCTCTTAAAGATCCGCCTGTTTACGGCCTATATCTTCCAGAGCACACCTAAAAGACAGAAACTATCTCTATACCGCTTTCTCTCTTTCATTGGTCATCTACCTAAGTAACGCCTATGGCGACCTGTTGTTAGCATCCAGTTGGATCTTGCACAGAAAAGCGCCTCGCCCCTTTTACTCGTTTATACGTAAAGGGAGGTATTTTTATGCCTACTATTTTAGCCAATAATCTCTCATTCCAACTAGATACTGGTGAATGGCTATTTCAAGACGTCACCTTCAATTTGAACTCAAGACTGACTGGCTTAGTTGGAAGAAACGGAGCCGGAAAATCGTTGCTACTTTCATTACTCACTGGGCAAGTGCAGCCGACATCTGGGAGTGTATCTAGACAAGGCTCGATTGGTTTCTACTCACAACTGCCTTCAGAACTTTTGGATAGCACGATCAGCATTTCTGATTTCTTAGGTATCACGAATCAACTCAATGCCTTGCGAGCTATCGAACAAGGCAGCTGCGAGCATCAACATTTTGACATCGTTGGTGACGATTGGGATTTGCAAGACAACATTCAGAGGCTATTGACCAATCTGAAAATAACCAGCGAGTTGACCACGCCATGCAACACACTAAGCGGTGGGCAGCTTGCCCTTTTACAGCTTCATCAACTGTTTACGTCAGACCACAACATACTGATTCTCGATGAGCCGTCGAATCATTTAGACAGTGACGGGCGCAGCTGGTTAATAGAACAGTGCCAACAATTTGAAGGCAAAATACTGATGGTTAGCCATGACCGAAGCCTGTTGAGGCACATGGAAGGTATCTACCATCTCAACAGTTTGGGGTTACGTTTCTATAAAGGAAACTACGATGACTACTTCAAACAAATGTCGAATCAGGCCGATGCACTAGATAAACAGATTGCTCATCACCAGTCCGAAAAGAAACGTCTGGATCGCCAAGCTCAAGCCAATAGAGAAAAAACACAACAGCGAGAGGCGCAAGGAAACCGATTGCGAAAATCAGGCAGTCAGCCCAAGATCTTACTGGATGCAATGAAAGACAAAGCCGGACGAACACAAGCAGCATCAGCCACTAGCCAAAATAACTTAAAGGAGCAAAATCAAGATAAGCTTCAATCTCTAAAAGAACAAAAAGAGCAACTGAAACCGCAGGCCTTGTATCTACAACAGAGTAATAGCAAGAAAAAGAACGCGCTATTAACTGTTGAAGATTGCCGACTTGAATATGGGTCTGGTACTGCTATCAATTTTTCTCTGTCACAAGGTGAACGCTGTTATCTAAGCGGCGCAAACGGCTGTGGTAAGTCGACACTGTTGAAAGCGATTCACGGTCAACACGCCAATTATAAAGGCTCGATTAAGCGCTTGGGGGCGACCGTCTATTTGGATCAACACTTTGGCCTGTTAGACACCAACGATACGATGTTCGATAATTTAATAACGCATAGTTTTGGATTAACAGAGAGCGACGCGCGAATCCTGCTAGCGGGAATTGGATTCAGGCGAAACTCGGTATATCGAAAAGTCGCTCACCTCAGTGGTGGAGAGAAAATGAAGCTAGCGATGTTGATTATCAGTCATAAGCAAGACTCCCCATTACTGCTGCTTGATGAGCCAGACAATCATTTAGATATCGACTCAAAGCAGATATTGGCGTCAGCTTTGCGTGAATACCAAGGAGCTTTTATCTTAGTCAGTCATGACTTGGATTTTGTTGAGGAGGTCGGCGTTAGCCAAAATCGTATTCAGCTTTAACCTTGATATCAACAACCACTGAGTTTAGATAGGCGAGTATTGTTGCGGATACTCGCCTTTCTCGGTTGAGACAAGTAAACTACGCGCCTCGAACATCTATTCATAAGGCTAAGGTTTGCATACTCTAGAACAACTAAAATCAGGGCAACTTAAAGGGATTAAGCACTTACAACTGTCAGCAGATCTCACCGAATTTCCATTAGAGATCTTAGAGCTTGCCGATTCTCTAGAGGTTCTAGACCTTTATGGAAACCAACTATCAAGCTTACCAGACGAGTTTTCACAGCTTACGAACCTGCGTATCATCTTCGCTTCAAATAACCTGTTTACGCACCTGCCTGATGTTCTGGGGTCACTTCCTAAGCTTGAAATGGTTGGCTTCAAAACCAACCAAATCAAAACCGTTAGCGAGCAGTCTCTGCCGACTCAACTACGTTGGTTGATCCTGACCGACAATGAGATTGAGGCTCTGCCTAGCTCACTAGGTGAAAGACCACGACTACAGAAACTGGCATTGGCGGGTAACAAGATTCGCGTGTTACCTGAAAGCATGGAAAACCTATCCAACCTTGAACTGGTTCGCCTGTCTGCAAACCAACTGACTGAGTTCCCTGAATTCCTTATTAAGCTACCAAAACTGGCTTGGTTAGCATTTGCGGGTAACCCGTTTTGCAAACACCCTAGCAGCTTAGATAGCGTGCCTGCTGTAAGCTCGCAATGCTACTCACTGAATCAAGTACTTGGTCAGGGGGCATCTGGCGTAATTTCACATGCTAACTGGTTGAACGGCGATTTTGATTTCCCACAGGAAGTCGCTGTAAAAGTATTTAAAGGTGAAGTAACAAGCGACGGCTACCCACACGATGAGCTCGAAGCTTGTTTGCAGGCTGGTCACCATAGCAACCTAGTGAAGTCGATAGCTCAAGTCGATGAACCAGACTATCTCGCATTAGTGATGGAGCTTATCCCAAGCAACTATTACAACCTAGGCTTACCCCCTACTCTTGAAAGCTGTACTCGCGATACGTTCAATGAAGGCTTTGAGCTTTCAATTACTCAGATTAATAGCATTACCGAACAGATGGTTGATGTGTTTGAACACCTTCATGCCAACAAAGTCTGTCATGGTGATCTATACGCTCACAACACTTTAGTGAACGAAAAAGGTCAGATGATCTTTGGCGACTTTGGAGCGGCAACTATCTACGGCTACCTAACTGGAGAGCAGCAACAAGGCATTCGTCGTATCGAAGCTCGCGCATTAAAGTACTTTATTGAAGACCTACTGACGATTTGTGCAAAGCAAGATCAAGACAGCGAGCTTTATAGTCAACTAGCGAACTTCAAAGCTTAATGGCTTAACTGAATAGCTTAATAGCGCGTTGATTAGAAGTACTCGGTCGAATTGAAAACAACAAAGCCAACATCACTGTTGGCTTTGTTGTTCTTGGAATATCACTAATTTTAATGGACAAGCAAGGTTGGCTAAAAGGGATTAACGCTCAGCCTGCACCAATTTCAAATAAGAGTGCAGCTCACCATTTTTATATTCCACTGCAGAGTGAATATTAAGATCAGCACGAGCCACAACAGTAAACTGGTAGCGGTTCTCACCCTTCAGAATCTCGACGTGTAACAAACCATCTTTTAGTTGCCACTGCCCTGTGGTTTCAAATCGGTCGAACAAACGATATTCAATCAAAGAACCGTCAGCATTGAAGTGCACTTCAGTGATGTAACCACCGGGACAGCTCTTCACCCAAACTCGATTATCGATATCACTGACAATGAAGTCACGCTTTGTATCACGCCACGCTAGAAAGCCTTCGCTATCATAAAGAGCAATGTCGAGATCAGTTCTAGAGATTAACGGCTGCTCAGTCTGTTCACGACAATAAAGTTGAAGTTGAATTTTCTGAACTGTTTCGTTCTGTAACTCACTCATTGTGACTCCCCTCTCATTGCTCTGTGTTAGACGCGGTATTGATCAACCAATTCTATTTAAAGCGGGCTACACAAGCTCGTAAGAAACCACATACAGCTGAGAAATACCTGGGTAGATGTCTTGAATCACGTCTTTCAGTACTTGCAGTGTCATGTTCTCTTGCTGAGCATGGAACTCACCTAAGTCATCAAACAAAATGGGCTCAACGCTGATGATCTTAAGGTTACAGAACACACGTCCTTGCTCTAGCGTTGATACTTCCACAACACTGCCTGGCAGGTAGTCGCGCTCAGATTCATCGCGAATAGTAATCGTCTTCTTGCCAGAAAGGATGTCAGTTTCAAAACGTTCGAAGAACGTCATAGTAGTCGGTGCGGTCATTTATTTCGGTCGCTTAACATTTAAAGGTTAGGTAAATGTTTATATACTAGAATGCGTGTTCAAGCGAATAAAAATTAGGTGCGGGATGCGAGATGCGAGATGCGAGATGCGAGATGCGAGATGCGAGATGCGAGATGCGAGATGCGAGAGAGTATGGCAAAGCCAAATTACAGGCAATAAAAAAGGAGAACCGAAGTTCTCCTTTTCTTAAACCTTTAAGCTAACTCTAAATTATAGAGATGCTTTCGCTTTTTCAACTAGAACAGCAAATGCTGCTTTGTCGAATACTGCGATGTCAGCAAGAATCTTACGGTCGATCTCGATAGATGCTTTCTTTAGGCCATTGATGAAACGGCTGTAAGATAGACCATTTTGACGAGATGCCGCGTTGATACGTGCAATCCAAAGTTGACGGAATTGACGTTTCTTGTTGCGACGGTCACGGTAAGCGTATTGACCAGCTTTGGTAACTGCTTGGAAAGCTACGCGGTAAACACGTGAACGTGCTCCGTAGTAACCTTTAGCTTGTTTTAGAACTTTCTTATGACGTGCACGAGCTTGTACACCACGTTTTACGCGAGGCATTATGCTTCTCCTAAACTAAACGAATTTATAAACTAAAAAGAATTAAGCGTATGGCATCATACGTAGAACTTGAGCAACTTCACATTTAGGAAGGATCGAGTTCGGACGTAGCTGACGCTTGTTCTTAGTAGTACGCTTAGTCAGGATGTGACGTTTACCAGCGTGCTTAAACTTAATACCACCAGCAGTTTTCTGGAAACGCTTAGCAGCACCTTTGTTGGTTTTCATCTTAGGCATGATGAATAACTCCGCATTGTTGAGTTGTTAATAACATAGTAATTAGGGCGAATAAAACCCCGCAACCTGAGGCTGCAGGGTTTAATTACTTGCAAAGCCGTTAATTACTTCTTTTTAGGGGCCAACACCATGATCATCTGGCGACCTTCAATTCTCGTTGGGAAAGATTCGACAACTGCAAATTCTTCAGTATCTACTTTCAAACGATTAAGAACGTCAACACCGATTTCTTGGTGAGCCATTTCGCGGCCACGGAAGCGAATTGTTACCTTCACTTTGTTGCCGTCTTCTAGGAAACCAGTCAGGTTGCGTAGTTTTACCTGATAGTCTCCAATATCAGTTCCAGGTCGGAATTTAATTTCCTTGATCTGAACCTGCTTTTGCTTCTTCTTCTGCTCTTTCGCAGCTTTGCTCTTCTCGAAGAGGAACTTACCGTAGTCCATCACACGACAAACTGGCGGCTCGGCGTTAGGGCTGATCTCTACAAGATCCATACCAGCTTCATTTGCAGCTTCCATCGCTTCAGCGATTGATACTACACCAACAGCTTCGCCGTCTGCGCCAGTTAGACGCACTTCACGAACGCCACGAATGTCACCGTTTAAACGGTGCTGGTTTTGTTTGGCCGGTTGTTGGCCACGTCTTCCGCCTTTAATAGCTATTCCTCCAGATTGAGCTTACGGCTTGAAACCTCGGCTTGGATGTATGAAATAAAGTCATCCACTTTAAATTTGCCAAGGTCCTTACCTTTACGTGTACGTACTGCAATTTCGCCGGCTTCCATTTCTTGGTCACCACACACAAGCATGAACGGTACACGTTTCAAAGTATGTTCGCGGATTTTAAAGCCAATCTTCTCATTTCTCAAGTCTGCTTTGACTCTAAATCCACTTTTTTGCAGTTTTTTCGTAATTTCTTGTACATATTCAGACTGTTTGTCTGTAATGCCCATTACAACTGCTTGTTCTGGCGCCAACCACGTTGGGAAGAAGCCAGCGTATTCTTCAATAAGAATACCAATGAAGCGTTCTAGTGAACCTAAAATCGCGCGGTGGATCATAACTGGCGTGTGACGCTCGTTATCTTCACCTACGTAAGTAGCACCTAAACGTTCTGGTAATGCAAAATCGAGCTGCACTGTACCACATTGCCAAGCGCGGTCCAAACAATCATGCAAAGTAAATTCAATCTTAGGTCCGTAGAACGCACCCTCGCCTTCTTGAATCTCGTATGCAATGTCCATTGCCTCTAGCGCTTGCTTAAGGTCAGCCTCTGCACGGTCCCACATTTCGTCTGAACCTACACGCTGTTCTGGACGAGTAGATAGCTTAACAACGATGCTTTCGAAGCCGAAAGTTGTGTAAGTATCGTAAACCATTTCAATACAAGCTTTAACTTCTTGTTGAACTTGGTCTTCAGTACAGAATACGTGAGCATCATCTTGAGTGAAGCCACGAACACGCATAATGCCGTGAAGTGCTCCAGACGGCTCGTTACGGTGACATGAGCCGAACTCAGCCATACGTAGCGGTAGATCACGGTAAGATTTCAAACCTTGGTTGAAGATTTGAACGTGACCAGGACAGTTCATTGGCTTGATAGCGTATTCACGGTTCTCTGAAGAAGTAGTGAACATCGCTTCAGCGTACTTATCCCAGTGACCAGAGCGTTCCCAAAGAACACGGTCCATCATTAATGGGCCTTTAACTTCTTGGTAATCGTACTCAGTCAGTTTTTGACGAATAAATACTTCTAGCTCACGGAAGATAGTCCAACCGTTGTGGTGCCAGAACACCATGCCTGGTGCTTCTTGCTGCATGTGGAATAGGTCAAGCGCTTTACCGATTTTACGGTGGTCACGTTTAGCCGCTTCTTCTAGGCGCACAAGGTGAGCTTTAAGTGCCTTCTTGTCGTGGAATGCAGTGCCGTAGATACGTTGAAGCATCTTGTTGTCACTGTTACCACGCCAGTATGCACCCGCTACGTTAAGTAGAGTGAAGTGCTGGCAGAAGCTCATGTTAGGCACGTGTGGACCACGACACATATCGATGTATTCTTCGTGATGGTACAGGCCTGGACGATCGTCTTTAGAAACGTTCTCGTCCAAGATTTCAATCTTGTAAGTCTCGCCGCGAGCTTCGAATGCGTCGCGCGCTTCCTGCCAGCTAACTTTCTTCTTAACAACCTGGTATTTGGTCTTCGCTAGCTCTTTCATGCGCTTTTCGATCTTTTCTAGATCGTCTTGCGTTAGAGAGTGCTCAAGATCGATATCGTAGTAGAAACCGTTATCGATAGTAGGACCGATCGCCATTTTCGCTTCTGGAAAAAGCTGCTTAACCGCGTGGCCTAAAAGGTGAGCACAAGAGTGACGAACGATTTCAAGGCCATCAACTTCATCTTTAGCTGTGATGATTTGTAGGCTTGCATCGTTTTCGATAAGATCACAAGCATCAACACGCTCGCCGTCTACACGACCAGCAATGGTAGCTTTCGCAAGACCAGGACCGATTGATAGGGCAACATCTAGAGTTGATACAGGGTTGTCAAATTGACGCTGACTACCGTCAGGAAGAGTAATAATTGGCATTATTTGTCCTTTACAGTGGTGTTGCACACCAAGCAACACATGAAAATGTTTAATATATGTCTTTCAATCAACGAGTACGCTGATTGGGGATATATGCATAATAAATATACCCACATAGAAGCAAATACAGATGCCACATCTGTGAGTAGCCGAACATTGTAACGAAATAATATGAAATGACAATGTTAGTCCCGTAGCACCACAAAAACTATATGACTGAAATGTCTCTTCTATATAGATCCTTCTAACGCCTTACCCATAGCTCAATCATTAATTCGTTGGCTTTATCTACAATACAAAAAAGCCGAACGTTTAAGTTCGGCTTTAGAAATCATATTGAACCTATTAATAGAAAGACACTACTAACAGAGAGGGAACTACGCACTCATGATTCTTGATACAGCGTTGCGAATGTCTGAGTCGGCCGCATTAGCAGGTAAGCTGAATGAGATGTATTGGTCGCCGCGGAAGCTCATTGAGCGGTCGATTTCTGCTAGGCAGTGAACCATTGAACCTTCAACGATGAATGACAGCTCGATCTCTTTATTATTCATGAAGCCGCCGCTGCGAAACTCAATCTCTTGGTAACAGCCCGAACGAGAAGCAAAGCTGTTGCCTTTTAAGAAGCCCTTCTCTACGTCTGCTTTCACCATTGCCATACCTGATGCTTCCACGCCTCGGATGATTTTAGCCACTGTTGGCAATGGGTGTACGGAGATAAAGTCACGGTCTTTAGGGTCAATCGCGAAGCCTATATCTAGGTTGGTTTCAACCCACACATGGCATTGGTTCATTTGTGCGTTCAACGCGGTGACTGGCGTTTCATCATTTAACTTAAGACGGAATGGAACCAGTTTGGTTTCGTCCGGTTGGATAACGAAAGGCTCTACGGCTTGAATACGACCCAGTGAAAAGGTTTCGTAGCTGGTGCTATCTTCCGTTTCTACTTTTACTTCTGTGTTGAGAACCAAGTTGATCAGGTCGATTTGTTGCTCAACGTCACCACCAACAATGTGAACATTGCCAGACAACTCTCCACCTTGGAAAACTTCAATATTATCTAAGACAGTATCAACCTTTGCTGCACCGATGCCCAACGAGGCCTTTAATTTCTTAAACATATTATTTCCCTTTCTAATTATCTGATTTACGAATAGTTATTGCGTGACAATTTGCGACACTTGCCTCACAGAATCAAGCAATTTGCCCCATCTATGTTGAATAAGGTCACATTGCCCGAGGAAATGTTGAAATCGTGAAAAATTCCGTTACTCTATTTGTATAGTCAAATAAGGTTTCATTATGTCGAAAGCACCGCTCTACCTTCAGATAAAACAGTTCATAGATGACAAGATCAGCAGTGGTCATTGGCCGGTGGGTTACCAAATCACCACAGAACTCGAACTTACCGAGCAGTTCAATGTGAGTCGAATGACGGTCAATAAAGCCATTCGAGATCTTGTGTCTGAAGGCAAGCTCATCAGGAAACCAAGACTGGGGACTTTTGTTTGTGAACCCGACGAAAAAGCGCAATCTCCGTTGCTTGATATCAACAACATAGCGCAAGAGATCAAAGACCGAGGCCAAACGTATACTAGCCAAGTTATCAAGCACGATAGTATCAAGGCTGATGAAAGCACGGCTACACGGTTAGGTGTGATGATTAACGCAGAAGTGTTCTATAGTGAAATCATACACTTTGCGGACAACGCACCGATTCAATTGGAAGCGCGCTGGGTGAACTCTCAAGCCGCTCCAAAATACCTAGAGCAAGACTTTTCAACCTCTACGCCCAACGAATACCTTTCAAAAAGCTGCCCGTTAAGTGCTATCGAGCACACGGTTGAAGCCATTATTCCAGATTCTCAAATCAGAACGTCACTAAAGCTATCTGAATCAGAACCTTGCCTTCTTTTGAATAGAAGAACATGGAGCAAAGAACGCCTCATCAGCTTTGCATTGCTCTACCATCCTGGTTCTAAGTACAAATTAAGCTCCAAGATACTTCTAAATTAAAGAACATCATCCTGATCGCCGATCACATTTTTGCAACATCGACTTGATTCGGGTCAGCGTTTAGCCTATTTATTTGTATATACATTTAATGTTTAGCAAAGATCTAGGTGATTATGAATTTGATCCTCAAAAATGCACGAGTGGTCTCCATGAGCTCGGGAGTCGACGGTTATCAGCCCTCTTCCCCTCAAGATATCGTTATCGAAAGCGGTAAAATCGTGTCCATCTCTTGTTCAAACCAAGGCGCACTTGCTTCTGAGTTAGAACAAGTACGTGTTGATGGTTCTTTGGATTACGTCACCTATGACTGCAAAAACAAGCTCGTTACCCCAGGTCTTATTGATTGCCACACTCACCTCGTATTTGCAGGCAATCGCGCCAACGAATTTGAACAGCGTTTGAATGGTATCTCTTACACCGACATCGCCAAACAAGGCGGCGGGATTCTTGCGACAGTCACTGCAACACGCGCAGCGCAAGAGTCTGAACTGGTTGAAATGGCACTACCTAGACTCGATGGCCTACTAAGAAGTGGCGTAACCAGCATCGAAGTAAAATCTGGCTATGGTTTAACACTTGATGATGAACTCAAAATGTTACGCGCAGCCAAAGCTTTAGAGAATCATCGCCGAATTAAGATCACCACTACTCTCCTTGCAGCGCATGCTGTGCCACCCGAATACAAAGAGCAACCGGACAGCTATATCGATCTGGTTTGCCAAGAGATCATTCCTAAAGCTGCAGAGCAAGGGCTCGCCGATGCAGTTGACGTGTTTTGCGAATCTATCGGCTTCAACCTAGAACAAACCGAACGTGTATTTGCAGCAGCCAAAGCACATGGCCTCGCGATTAAAGGCCACACTGAACAACTTTCGAATATGGGTGGCAGCGCGCTTGCAGCTAAATACGGCGCACTCTCTGTTGACCATGTTGAATACCTTGATGAAACCGGAGTAAAAGCACTGGCAGAATCAGGCACAGTTGCCACCTTGCTACCCGGTGCTTTCTACTTCCTGAAAGAGACTCAACAGCCACCTATTGCTTTACTTCGTGAACACAAAATCCCAATGGCGATCGCGACCGACCTAAACCCCGGCACATCTCCCTTTGCAGACTTAACGCTGATGATGAACATGAGCTGCACCCTGTTTGGTACGACGCCTGAAGAAGCGCTACGCGGTGTAACTTGTAACGCGGCGGCTGCCATTGGTAAGTCACAAACCAAAGGCAAAGTCGAAATCGGTTATGCCGCAGATTTGGCTATCTGGAACATCGACCACCCTGCAGATCTAAGCTATCAAGTCGGTGTTCCTCACCTGCATAAACGCATTGTTAATGGCGAGGTGTGTCATGACTCAATCTAAATCCAACGGTATCCAAGAGAACGCAACAACCGTGCATAACTTTGTGTGGACCGGACGTAATGATCTTGAAGATGTCGCACTCGGTACTCGCGTTCATCACATTACCAAGCAAGTGCAAAGTAGTGAGTTAAGTGACAAGCTGACTGACGGTGATATCGCCTTGGTAGGCTTTGCCAGCGATGCCGGTGTTGCAAGAAATAAAGGACGCGTGGGCGCGAAACAAGCACCTAACTTGATACGCCAAGCGTTGGCGAATATGGCTTGGCACAGTGACGCACACATCGCCGATCTTGGTGATATCGAGTGCAATGATGGTCAATTAGAAGTCAGCCAAAAACAGTGTGCTTCTGTGATTGCCAATGCCTTAGCAACCAACAAAGTGATTACCCTTGGCGGTGGTCACGAGGTGGCTTGGGCAACGTTCCAAGGTCTCGCTGAGCACCTAAATAAAATTCAATCAGAACACAATCCTAAGATCGGCATCGTTAATTTTGATGCTCACTTTGATCTTCGTGAATTTGAAAGCGACATCACCGATGTTAAACCGAGCTCCGGCACGCCTTTTAACCAGATCAGTGATTACTGCCACGCACATCAATGGCCGTTTCATTACGCTTGTCTTGGTGTGAGTGCCGCCAGCAATACCAAAGCGCTGTTTAACAAAGCTGACCAACTGGGCGTGTGGTATGAACACGACCGCAACATGACCCAAGTGAATCAAGTCGCTCAACTGATCAAGTTACAAAAATTCATCGTTGAGTGTGATTATCTCTATCTCACCATTGATCTCGATGTTTTCCCCGCAGCTACTGCGCCGGGCGTAAGTGCACCAGCGGCAAGAGGCGTGAGCTATGAAGCGCTTGCTCCTTTTCTAGAACAGATTTTCCAACACAGTGAAAAACTCATTATCGCGGACATAGCGGAATACAACCCAAACTACGACGTCGATGGCCAAACGGCTCGATTAGCGGCTCGTTTATGTTGGGATATTGCCAGTGCAATGGCCAGCGACTAATCCAGCTATACCGATAACTACAACTACAACTACAACTACAACTACAACTACAACTACAACGATATAACGTGAAACAGAAGGAATTCCAAAATGACGGAACACCACAACAGTGACCCTCGTCTCGACACGACTCGCGAAATTCGCGCACCTCACGGCACCACTTTGCGCGCTAAATCTTGGTTAACAGAAGCACCACTGCGTATGCTGATGAACAACCTAGACCCTGATGTGGCAGAACACCCACATGCACTGGTTGTGTATGGCGGTATTGGTCGCGCGGCACGTGATTGGAAATGTTATGACAAAATTGTTGAAGTATTAGAGCGTTTAGAGGACGACCAAACGTTACTTGTTCAATCCGGTAAACCTGTGGGCGTGTTCCCGACTCATAAAAACGCACCTCGCGTACTGATCGCTAACTCGAACCTTGTTCCACACTGGGCGAACTGGGAACACTTCAACGAGCTCGATAAAGAAGGCTTGATGATGTACGGCCAAATGACCGCGGGCAGCTGGATCTACATTGGTTCACAAGGCATCGTTCAAGGTACTTACGAAACCTTTGTCGCTATCGCGAAGAAGCACTTCCAAGGTGAAGCAAACGGCAAGTGGGTTCTAACGGGCGGTCTTGGTGGAATGGGCGGCGCTCAACCTCTTGCTGCAACGATGGCTGGCTTCTCAATGATCGCAGTGGAGTGTGATGAATCACGAATCGACTACCGCTTGCGTACTGGCTATGTAGACAAAAAAGCCACCAGCTTAGATGAAGCGATGGCAATGATTAAAGAGTCAGACACGCCAATCTCTGTTGGCTTATTAGGTAACGCCGCAGACGTCTTCCCAGAGTTAGTTGAACGCAATATCACACCTGATGTGGTGACTGACCAAACCTCTGCCCACGATCCTCTTAACGGCTACTTGCCGCAAGGTTGGACGATGGAGAAAGCCGCACAAGAGCGCTCCATTGATGAAGCAAAAGTGGTGAAAGCCGCTAAGCAATCTATGGCGATTCAAGTACAAGCGATGTTAGACCTGCAATACCGCGGCGCAGCGACCGTGGATTACGGTAATAACATTCGCCAAATGGCACTGGAAGAAGGCGTAGAAAACGCGTTTGATTTCCCAGGTTTCGTTCCGGCTTATATTCGACCTTTATTCTGCGAAGGTATTGGTCCTTTCCGTTGGGCGGCACTATCTGGTGACCCAGAAGACATCTACAAAACAGACCAAAAAGTAAAAGAACTGATTCCAGACAACCCACATCTACATAACTGGCTAGATATGGCGCGTGAACGCATTCAGTTCCAAGGCCTGCCAGCGCGTATTTGTTGGGTTGGCTTGAAAGATCGTGAACGCTTAGGCCAAGCATTCAATGAAATGGTGAAAAATGGCGAACTGAAAGCACCAGTTGTTATCGGTCGTGACCACCTAGATTCAGGTTCAGTAGCAAGCCCGAACCGCGAAACAGAAGGCATGATGGATGGATCAGATGCCGTATCAGATTGGCCTCTATTGAATGCCCTTCTGAACACAGCGGGCGGCGCAACTTGGGTTTCTTTGCACCACGGTGGTGGCGTTGGTATGGGCTTCTCGCAACACTCAGGCATGGTGATTTGTTGTGACGGCAGTGAAGATGCATCACAGCGTATTGCTCGCGTACTTCACAATGACCCAGCAACAGGCGTTATGCGTCATGCTGATGCGGGTTACGATATTGCCAAGCAGTGTGCTAAAGAGCAGAAGCTTGATTTACCTATGCTAAACGAAGAACTTCGTCGCCTTTAACTTCTGGAGAGAACATGTTGAATTTATTACTTAAACCAGGACTTCTAGGCCTGCCTGAACTTCGAAAAATCAGCCGTAGCCCTGTAAACTTATCACTCGATCCAGCAGCGATTCCTGATATTGAAGCGAGCATGCACGTTGTAGAACAAGTGATTGCTGAAGATCGCACTGTGTATGGCATCAATACGGGTTTTGGCTTATTGGCAAATACCAAAATTGCGCCTGAAGATTTAGAAGTACTACAGAAAAGTATCGTGCTTTCTCACGCGGCCGGCATTGGTAAATTCATGTCTGATGAAACCGTGCGCTTGATGATGGTGTTAAAGATTAACAGCTTGTCTCGTGGTTACTCGGGTATCCGACTCAAGGTGATTAACGCTCTTATCGATCTTGTGAACGCACAGGTTTATCCGTGTGTTCCACAAAAAGGATCTGTGGGTGCTTCAGGAGATCTTGCTCCCCTCGCCCACATGAGTACGGTACTTCTAGGTGAAGGCCAAGCGCGCCACAACGGCAAAATCATCACTGGCTTAGAAGCAATGCAGATCGCTGGCTTGGAGCCAATCACACTTGCTCCGAAAGAAGGCTTAGCTCTGTTAAACGGCACACAAGCATCGACTGCCTTTGCATTAGAAGGTCTGTTTGCAGCTGAAGACTTATTCGCGTCTGCAACCGTATGTGGCGCGATGTCTGTAGAAGCAGCGCTGGGTAGTCGTCGTCCGTTTGACCCTCGAATTCATCGCGTTCGTGGTCATCGTGGTCAAATGGATGCCGCGCTTGCTTATCGCCATATGCTTGATCAAAAGAGTGAGATTGGTGAATCACACACTTGCTGTGAAAAGGTTCAAGACCCTTACTCGTTGCGCTGTCAGCCTCAAGTGATGGGTGCCTGTTTACAGCAAATTCGTAATTCAGCAGAAACGTTAAACGTTGAAGCGAACTCGGTATCGGATAACCCACTGGTATTTGCTGAAGACGGCGACATTATTTCAGGTGGTAACTTCCACGCAGAACCTGTGGCAATGGCAGCGGATAACCTAGCACTTGCGATTGCAGAAATTGGTAGCCTTTCTGAACGAAGAATGGCACTGCTGATTGATAGCGCACTAAGCAAACTTCCACCTTTCTTGGTCGATAACGGCGGCGTTAATTCAGGCTTTATGATTGCTCAAGTAACCTCTGCTGCTCTGGCAAGCGAGAATAAAACACTGGCACACCCAGCATCAGTAGACAGCCTTCCAACATCGGCAAACCAAGAAGATCATGTATCTATGGCAACCTTTGCGGGTCGTCGACTGCGTGACATGGCAGAAAACACCCGTGGCATCTTGGCTGTTGAATACTTAGCAGCAGCACAAGGCTTGGATTTTAGAGCACCAAATCTCTCTTCTCCTCGAGTAGAAGAAGCAAAACAGATACTGCGCGAGAAAGTCAGCTTCTACGACAAAGACCGTTACTTCTCACCTGATATCGAGCAAGCAAATCTACTGCTCAAATTATCAGTGCATAACCATCTAATGCCAGAAGGCCTACTGTGTAGCTTCTAAGGTTTGGCGAAATAGCACGTCATATAAACAGGGGCTATTGATTAGCCCTTGTTGCATTGAATCCAAGCCCCTATTCCCCTCAAAATCGTCACATACCATCCAACGTATTTATCTAATCGACTGATATATAAGCAAAGTTAACTGGATAGACCATTAGAACGAAGTTAGTTAGCTATAATCCACCCCAGATTTGATGACTAATAGCGATACTATGTTTCTGACACCTTACTTTTCTACTGAAGACAATCAATTTCAATTCACTCGTGAACAAGCTAGCCACTTTGCTAAAAAAGTAGCTGCTGACTTCAACCCAATTCACGATGAAGACAACAAGCGCTTCTGCGTGCCTGGCGATCTTTTGTTTGCAGTTCTTCTGCAGAAAGAAGGCATCAGCCAAAAAATGCGTTTTGATTTTTCAGGTATGGTGGGTAACGGTATTGCGCTTAGCGTTGACAACAAATGTGAGAAAGAAAGCTCACTGGTTGACGAGAAAGGCAAAGAGTACCTACACATGTCTTGTGAAGGTGAAAAGAGCCACGACCAAGCATTCATCGAGCACGTGGTAACAAACTACGTTAAGTTCTCTGGCATGAACTTCCCACACATCATGGTTCCTCTTATGGAAGAACAACAAATGATGATCAACTGCCAACGTCCTCTAGTGATTTACGAGAGCATGGAAGTTGAATTTACTCGCCTAGACCTGTCTCACCCAGAAGTTGAATTCTCTGGCGCGACTTTTGATGTTGAAGGCAAACGTGGCATCGTGACCCTGAACTTCGATTTCAAAGAAGACGGCGAAGTAGTAGGTAAAGGCGTGAAGCGTATGGTAGCAAGTGGCCTTAAGCCATACGACCAAGCTTCTGTAGACGACCTAGTAAACCGCTTCAACGAACGCAAAGAGATGTTTCTAGCTCAGTTCACAGCCGCTGCTTAATCAGCTCTAGAACAAGATCAATAAAGCCCAGCTTGATAATCTCAAGCTGGGCTTTTTTATTTCGATTACTAAGCCAGCACTCAAATCATCACTAAATCCAGCGTCTAACCTTTTGTTTGTAATCAACATATTCTGCGCCGAATAATTGTTCTAGTGCTCGCTCTTCGGGTTTGATTTGGAAGTAATTCATGTAGATTACGAAGCCAAAGCTAAGTAGTACACTGAAGATATTCTGGAAGAAGTAGCCAAAGCAAAATAGCAGGATGAACAACCCTAAGTACATTGGGTTTCGCGTGTAGCCAAAAATTCCACTGTCCACGACGGCTGAAGCGGTTTCTACTTTGATCGGGTTAACGGTGGTTTTCTGTTTTCGAAATTCCAATATGCCGGATATTCCGATCACACCACTCAATGTGACTCCGATTCCTAACACAATCATTCCATAAGGCAATGCCAGTGTCCCTTGGCTCAACTGTTGAGCGCAGAAGTATGATGCTACGAATACAATAATGAACAGTGCAACTGGTGGTACTTTTAATTCTAGAAATTTCATACTTTTCCTTATTAACATTCCTTTGTTAGTTTAGAAAAAAGCCCAGCAATTGCTGGGCTAAATGTATTAGAGAATTTTTGCTAGCGCCTGTAATGGGTGAGCAAGCTTCTCACCTTCAAAACGCTTCACTTGGCTGCGGCAAGAATAGCCCGTCACCAAGCAACGATCTTTTGGTAAGTCCTGCATTTGAGGCTTCCAGCTTAAACCATATATGTCTTTCGACATTTGTAGCTTATCGACTTCGTGGCCGAAAGTTCCCGCCATACCACAACAGCCGACAGGAACGCTGGTTAACGCCGCCCCAAAGTGTTTGAAGATAGTACCCCACTCTTTTTCAGCGTTCGGCATTTTGGTTTTCTCAGTACAGTGAGCAAACAAGTACCACATATCTTCACTTGCTGAGCGTGCTTCGAACTCACCTAGCGATGGCATTAACCATTCATGCACAGTAAGTACATCAAAGTCGCCGCGCTTGTCACCTAAGATCTCGACGTATTCATCGCGGTAACAAAGCACAAGAGCAGGATCAACACCGACCAAAGGAATTCCGATATCCGCCACCATCGACAAGAAATCCGAAGTCGATTTCGCCTCACGTGCAAAACGATTTAAGAAGCCCTTGATGTGCAACGCTTTACCATTCGGTTTGAACGGCAGCAGTACCGGAGTTTTGCCAAGTTTTTGAGCCAGAGTGACAAAGTCTTCAATCACCTCGGCATCATAGAAGCTGGTAAACGGGTCTTGAACGATCAGCACATGCTGTTTCTTCTGTTCAGAAGACAAGCCTTCTAAATACTGTAAATCGAAGAGTTGCAGCTCTTTACTCGCTAGACGATTTTTGAGCGTAGGCACCGACATCAATGGTGCATCAACATAACCGACCGTTTTAGCTGTTGCCGTTTGGATCCACTTTTGACCCAATGCAGCGTTGACTACTTTTGGCGCTTTCGCCATCAGCGGCAGCATGGTTTCAATGTTGGCAACTAGATAATCTTTTGCAGGGCGCTGGTAACGCGAGTAGTAGATGTTCAAGAATCGAGAACGGAAACTTGGTACATCGACTTTGATCGGACATTGACTCGCACACGCTTTACACGCCAAACAACCGTTCATCGCCTCATGAACTTCATGCGAGAAATCGTACTCATGGCGTTTGTTCATCGTATTGCGAACACGCTCAATCATAGTCTTAACGGGTGTGTTGTCTTTCAACGCTTCTTGCTCAAGGTCGAGAATATCAACGCCTTGTTCAGTCAGTTGACGCAACCACTCTCTTACCAAGCCTGCGCGGCCTTTGGGTGAGTGACGTCGGTCAGCCGTAACTTTCATTGAAGGACACATTGGCGAGCTAGTATCGTAGTTGAAACACAAGCCGTTACCGTTACATTCCATTGCTTGCTTGAAGCTGTCACGAACTTGTACGTCGATCTGACGGTCGTAGAAACCACGCTTGGTATCGGTGACTTTCACCAATTCAGCGTCACTTTCTAAAGGCGTACAGATCTTGCCTGGGTTCATCTTGTTGTGCGGGTCGAATGCTGCTTTAATACGTCTTAATTCGGTAAACAGCTCTTCACCAAAGAAGTCTGGGCCATACTCAGAACGGAAACCTTTACCGTGCTCGCCCCACATTAAACCGCCGTATTTCGCCACCAGCTTAACCACTTCATCAGAGACTTCATGCATCAATGCTTCTTGCATCGGGTCACACAGTTCCAATGCTGGACGAACGTGTAATACGCCCGCGTCAACGTGACCAAACATGCCGTAATTCAACTCTTTTGAATCGAGTAACACTCTAAATTCAGAGATGAAATCCGCGAGGTTTTCTGGTGGTACACAAGTATCTTCAGCAAAAGCGACTGGCTTAGCTCGGCCTTTCGCCGCACCTAACAGACCCACTGCTTTCTTACGCATGTTGTAGATTCGGCCAATGCTCGCCAAATCGCTACAAACTTGAAAACCAATCACGCCGGCTTCTTCGCTTTCAACCATGGTTTCAAGGCGTGCAGTCAGCGCTTGAACTTGCTGTTCAACTTCCGCTTCATCTTGGCCTGCAAACTCAACCATGTTGATGCCAAGCATCTCTTTGTTCGGAACATCAGTCAGCAAATCGCTCACGGTGTGCCAAACGATGTCTTGCTTCGCTAGGTTCAATACTCTTGAATCTACCGTTTCAACAGACAGTGCTTTCGCTTCCACCATGAACGGCGCATTACGCAGCGCAGAATCAAACGTGTTGTATTTCACGTTAACCAGTGTGCGCGCTTTTGGAATCTTGGTTAGGTTTAACTTTGCTTCCGTGATGAATGCTAAAGAACCTTCAGCGCCACATAGAACGCGAGTTAGGTCAAAGCTGTCATCTTGTTCGTTGATTGCATTCTTTAGGTCATAGCCTGTTAAGAAGCGATTCAGCGGAGGGAATTTATCTAAGATTTGAGCGCGTTTGTCTCGACAAACCGCCTCTGTCACCGCAAGTGCATGGTGAGCGAATTCACCCTCTACAGGTAAGCCGTGTGATAAATCAGATTCTAGACATGAACCATCTGCGAACACCGCTTGCAGCGACAATACATGGTCAGACGTTTTGCCGTACTTCAATGACCCTTGGCCCGAAGCATCGGTATTGATCATGCCACCCAAGGTTGCTCGGTTACTGGTAGAAAGGTCTGGAGAAAAAAAGTAACCATAAGGGCGAACAGCGTCGTTCAATTGATCTTTAACGACACCAGACTGAACTCTTACCCAGCCCTCTTTCTCGTTAATCTCAAGAACCTTATTCATGTATCGCGACAGGTCAACCACGACACCTTTTGTTAAAGATTGTCCGTTGGTTCCGGTACCGCCGCCACGAGGGGAAAAAGTCACGCGTTCGTAAGCGGATTTAGAAACCACTTTACCGATAAGCACAACGTCTTGCGTTGTTTTAGGAAGGATGACCGCCTGCGGCAATTGCTGATAGACACTATTATCAGTCGCCACAGCCAAACGGCTAGAATATTGAGATTCAATGTCGCCAGTAAAGCCCGCTGTTTTTAGTTCATCTAAAAAGCGTACAACAACTGGATCGACATCAGCATTGAGTTGAAGTCTTGGTAACATTTGCTTCCTGCCCCTACTTCGCTGATCCTATCAGCATTGGGTTATCTGAGATTTTTAATAATTTTCTTTGAATTTCGTCACTTTACTACTATTAAGATCATATAAAAAGGTGATCAAATCAGAATCTCAGTGCAAGAATGGAGAAATAGTCACTTTAGTCTTAATTCAGTAACAATATACTGAATAACATTTTGTTTAAGACATCTCCACGAGCACATCACAATGAAAAAAAACAAAACAGTCACAACTGAAGATATCCTTCTTAAACTATGCCAATCAGTCTCAAGCGTACTGACTTCAGCGACGGCTTCTCAGGTGTCCTATTCAGCCATGGTTCAAAAGATCAACAAGACAAGCCTAAAGCCAGATTTTGGTTGCTTCGTTCTGTTTGACGGCGGCTTTTCTGGTCTCGTTGTTATTAATTTTACGTCCAAAGCAGCGCTAGAGATCTACACCAATTACATGCGCAATATGGGCATGCCTGAAAACGAGCTTGCTGTGCTTCATACTTCAGACGAAGTGGGTGATGTATTGGGTGAGTTGATGAACCAATTAGTTGGCGATTTCACCAATAAAATCCGCAAAGAGCTGCAAACCAACATCACACAAAACCAACCGAAAATGCTGGCTCTGAACAAGCAAGTTAACCTTTCTGTTGATACCAATCTCGACCGTCCACAAGCTCGTCGTGTGACCTTCTCTACCGCTAATAACAACATCTTCTACCTTGAGCTTGCGATGGATAAGACTGAGTTCATTCAATTAGAAGAATTTGAAATCGCAGAAGACGAATGTCCAGATAGCATTCTTGAGGCGACTCAGAAAAAAATGCAAGAAGCGAACAAGCCAGCTCAAAGCTCTGGCAATGATTCTGCGGCAGATCTACTCGATGAACTGGGTATCTAGTTTACGAATGCTCTAGACATATTGAAAAAACGTGTCACTAACGCCATCAATACGCTTGATGGCGTTTTTGTTTTTACCGCCAACTGGGCTCATGCAGTTCAATGTTCACCGCCTTCCTTGTTCATCAAACCAGTTTTGCCTTTCTGTTACCCGCGAAAACATGTAAAATGTTGGACTTTTAAAAATTTGCGGTACTGATTAAATTGTCGATGGATAAGAAAAAAGCCCTAAAGAAAATTGCCAAGTGTCTTGAGCTTGGAAATTCTGCGAACGTCAATGAAGCTGCCAATGCGATAAAAATGGCGCATAACTTGATGCTGAAATATGGTCTCGAAAAAGACGATATTGAATTTATCAAGATGGGGAAAACTCAGTCCAGTCACCTGTTACCTGCAAATATCAGTTCTACACTGCTGCGTGTTATTCGCGGTATCAACACCAAATTTGGCGTAGAAGCCGTATTGCTGAATCATAAAGGCCTCAAGCGTGTTGAGTTCATTGGTGAAGCCGACCGCGCGATCTTCGCAGCGTTCGCTTTCGATATCATTTATCGTGAACTGAATGAACACACCGGCCAATTCAGAAATAGCTTTGCTGGCTCTGGCACAGGGTCCTTAGAAGTGACACGCCGCGTGAACTCGTTTGTTTCAGGCTGGGTTGAAGGTGCGCTTGAAAAGCTACCAACCATTACTCCCGACGACGAATCAAACAACAAGATCAATAACTACATTGATAAAGAATTCAAAAATATCGACCGTGAAACGTTCAAGCAGCAACTGAGAGAAGCGATGAAAAACCTCACCGCCGATTATGAAGTTGGTTTGAAGAAAGGTCGTAAATTGTCTGTTAATCGACCAGTTGGCGGTACCCAGGCAGCTAAAAAGATAACTAAATCATAGAGCCACTTTACATTGCTTCGACGTATTGATAAAAACCATCAATAAGATTTACAGGACTATGTTTGTCACTCGGATTCATTCGTTTGACAGAAGTACATGATGGAGAAATACGTTAAAAAAATCACACTAGCCCTAGCGCTTACTATCGCTTTAACGGGTTGTCAGGCAACTCAACGCCAAAACGCGACAACTGGCGAATCTGAGACTAACTCTGCAACTCAAGGCGCTCTAATTGGTGCACTCGCTGGTGCCGTTGCTGGTGCTGCAACTGGTGACTCTAAAGACCGTGGTAAACGTGCACTTATTGGTGCTGCCGGTGGCGCCGCTGTTGGTGGTGGTATTGGTTACTACTTTGACCGACAAGAAGCTGCCCTTCGTGAAGAGCTAATGAATTCAGGCGTTCAAGTTGAACGTGTCGGTGAGAACCAACTTCTACTTCGCCTAGAAAACGGCATCGGTTTTGATTCTGGCTCTTACGCTTTGGAATCAAGCATTCACAATACCCTTCGCAGCGTTGCTCGCATCCTAGTTGAATACCCAGACACTAGCCTAGTGATTGAAGGTCACACTGACAGCGAATCGACGAACCAAATCCTTTCTGAGCGTCGAGCTGAATCTGTTCGTGCATTCTTGATCTCTCAAGACGTTGCTGCAGGTCGTGCTATTGCTCGTGGTAACGGTGAGCGCTACCCTCTATGTGACAATAACACCTCTCAAGGTCGTGCTTGTAACCGTCGCGTAGAAATTCAAATCTTGCCGCTTAAGTAGCACGATTAAAGCCCAGTCCATCTTTATCTATTGAATTAACCTCTATATAGTTGTTTATCAGTTATGTTACTCATTTAACGTGATAATAATAATCAACGACCATAAAGCGTATTCATACTGACATATCGATTCTGGGCTTTTTTACGAGACTTATCTTTTGCTGATCCTATCCAACATTCTGTCATCATCATTTCTTAGAACACTATTTCTAGCCCTCATCTTTTCCACGATTCAACTGTCCACCACACATTTCGTGCACGCAGCAAGCAGTGATGAATTTTCACTAGAATCACAACCTCAAGATCCAGTTTCTCAATACCAATTGGCTCAAGCTTATGAATCGGGTGTCGACGTTCCTGTTAGCACCAGTGATGCATTGTATTGGTACACGCAGTCAGCAGAAAACGGCAACCCAAACGCGCAATTTAGACTGGGTGAATGGTACTTGGCAGGTACAGGTGTTGAACAAAGTAACAAGCTTGCTTTGGAATGGTTTATTAAAGCGGCGTTGCAAGGTAACCAGCGCGCACCTATCGAGGTAGCAAAACTCTACGAATCCTCGCTAGAACAAGACCTCCTTCAACCATTAGATAAAGCGCAGCTATGGTATGAAGCAGCCTTAAAAGATAATCCACAAGCAGAAGAGGGCTACAACCGCATTTTGGAAGCACAATTCAACCAGCAACGTGCAAAACAGATCTCTTCAATAGAACAGCTCGATGACAGCATCGACTCTGAAATAGACACCAGTCAGGGGGTATCTAAGCACGTTCAATCTAACCAAGCATCACGCTCTAACCTCTCCAGTTCTAACCTAACTAGCTCTGACTATATGATTGGTGCTGCGTTGGCCGTGTTGATTTCAATCATCAGCATTATTGCGACGCTCGTTATCTCAAGAAAAAGACAAGCTCTAAAGTCGGGTGATTCGCGACAGCAACAACAATCACTTGAAGCGCAGCTTAGCTCGAAGGACCTTACGATTAAGCAGCAAAAACGCCAGCTGAACACTATGTTCCACGAATTGAAGAAGCAGAAAAACAGCAAAGGTCTGAGTAATTTGCAGGTGGCCTGCGCGCTATTTGGCTACACACCTAGCTCAATCCCCGACCAGAAAAGCATCAAGATCCGATACAAACAGCTATCAAAGATCTACCATCCAGATGGTCACGGATGTGACGAAGAAATGAAACGTTTGAACAATGCGCTAAAAACCATTTTACAAAATGTTACAAAACCGTAAACAAACACACATCTTCATTTTCCTAGATCTCAAAGATATCGATTTTATTGGTGTTGCAATCGATCCCCCTCTCAAAAACGGGTAACAAACTATTAACTAATGGGTCTTACTTGTGTCATAATTTGCGCCGAAAATACACCTGACTTAAACAGGTGAGGAGAGAATATGTTCACAATAGAAGGCGTTTGTGATTGGTGCAAAAAGCCAAGCCTAGTTAAAAAGCACGACTACCTAGATGGTAAGTGTCATCATGCATGTAACGAGTGCAATGATATTGCAACCATTGATGTTCGCCAGTTCAATATTGGTGAAATTGAAATGAGAGCAAAACTCTCCCAAGCGACATTGAGATAAGCAACACCGTGAAATATAAGAAAGCGCCTAAGGCGCTTTTTTTGTGCCTGTGGTTTTAGATCTTCTTTCTTCTTTCTTCTTTGTTCTTTGTTCTCTCTTCTATACAGGTATATACAGTACTTTTCTGCAAAAACCAGTGTATACACCTGTATAAAGCTCACATTTATTCAACTTATGATACAAAACAGCAGATTCATTCAAATTTAATTTATCGAATACTTTCAATGATTTAATCATTTACCATCCATAACCTCAGACGAAATCGTCCAATAATCCCGCAAAAAACGCTTGATCTTATAAGTAACTAAAACTACTGTATACACATACAGCATGTATATAAGGACAGCAAAATGATTCAAGCACACGTTAAAGCACAACACTCTAGCCCGCTAGTTCACTGCGCATTTACATCAGTTTCTCGTAAAAGCAAAAATTCAAACGAGGAAGCGTTGTTTGCAAGAATGGCGTTGCTGTCCAATCAACATCAGTGGTTACTGTTTACGGCTCAAACACCAAGACCATCGGCTAAGCAGCTTAAGCAACATAATGTTTGCTGCGACCGCGTTATTCATATGAAAGCCTCTCATCAAATGACTGAGGTAGAGACTGTCGAGAAAGCAATCCGCTCTAAGAATGCGAGCGCGATTGTTGCAAGTGCATCGATTGATCAGTTCAGCCAACAGTACCTAAGAACATTAGGGTTACGCTTTCAATGTGAAGTCTTCTTTATGGATGCAAATTCAGAGCGTATTCACTAAGCCACCTTGCTTAATAACATGTTGGCTTAATAACATTTTGGCTCAAAAACATGGTCCACAAACATAGCTTAATCTTTTAGCTAACAAACTTAATTTAACTTAAGAAACAATTCGCCAAAACACAGTCCAAACATACTGCCTTCCCCTGCCCTACAATTCGCCCATTTTTTAGCGGATTGTTAGGCGGGGGTTTTTATTTAAACAACAGATTTAGCAATCGTTTGCTTTTTCTCTGGAAGCAAATAGTAGATTGGGTATAATGCCCGTCTAATCATGTGCACACCGCACTTCTCTGTATGACGTTTGATAAAAGATAGGAATGTCTAAATGAGCCTTGCTGATCAAGTTCTTGCCGTAAATGATGACCTACCAATCCGTACTGACAAACCTGTCCACAGTGGCAAGGTTCGCTCAGTCTACTGGTTAACTGAAGAAGATAGCCAACGACTAATTAAAGAGAAAGGCTACGACGTAGCACCCGATGCGCCTCTAGCTATCATGGTGATCAGTGACCGTATCTCTGCATTTGATTGTATCTGGCGTGGTGAAGGGAATCTTAAAGGTGTTCCAGGTAAGGGAGCGGCTCTGAATGCTATCTCTAACCACTGGTTCAAATTGTTTAAAGACAACGGACTTGCTGACAGTCATATTCTTGATATCCCTCACCCGTTCGTATGGATTGTACAAAAAGCTCGCCCAGTCATGATCGAAGCGATTTGTCGTCAATACATCACTGGTTCAATGTGGCGTGCATACGCAAACGGCGAACGTGAATTCTGTGGTATCGAGATGCCTGAAGGCCTTGAGAAAGACAAGAAGTTGCCTGAGCTACTGATCACGCCTTCAACAAAAGGGATTCTGAAAGGTATTCCTGGCGTTCCAGAAGCTGACGATGTGAACATCACACGCAACAACATCGAAGATAACTTCGCAGCATTCAACTTTACTCAAGCAAGCGACATCGCGCATTACGAAAAACTTCTTAAAGAAGGCTTCAACGTAATCAGCCAAGCGCTAGCAAAAGTAGACCAAACCTTTGTTGATACCAAATTTGAGTTTGGCTACGTCAACGATGCTCAAGGCAAAGAAAAGCTTATCTACATGGACGAAGTCGGTACTCCAGATTCATCTCGCATTTGGGATACTCAGGAATATAACAACGGCAACATCGTTGAGAATTCAAAAGAAGGCTTCCGTCAGTTCTTGCTTAACTACTTCCCTGATGCCGACATTCTTTTGAATAAAGAGCGTATGCCAGAACGTGAAGCATTGGCTCGTGACAATGAACTTCCACTGGATTCTCTAATGTCTCTGTCTCGCACTTACCTTGATATCGCAGCGAAAATCACAGGTGCGGAGATCGTACTGAGCGAAAATCCTAAGCAAGAGATCATCGATGTACTGCGCGCTGACTATGGTCTAATCGACTAGTCGCTTAATTGCTAATTGCTTAATCGCTTAATCGCTTAATCTCAAAATAAAAAGCTCGAAAGCTAATAAGCTCGTAGACTCAAGTTTTAGATACTAAAAGGGCCTCAATATTTGAGGCCCTTTTTACGTGTACGTTTTTACTATTCCTCGAGAGAGATTATAGGCGAGCTGAAGTTACAGCTTAATCGTGAACTCTTCTCCAGAGTTACCCGCAATCACTAAATGACTGCGCGATTCAATATACTCGATCTGCTCTTCTTCAAGTGAATATGGCATCACCACTTTGAGCTCATTGATCCCTTCCAGCTTAGCGAGCTTGAGTAAGGTAACAATGTTCGACTCATCACTTTTACGCGTCGACATTGATTTCAATGCCATCTGCCATAAACGATCCTCAGGGGTGCCCAACTCTTTAATGCTATCTCGCCAGACGGTACTGAACACTGGCGCAATTGTGGTGAGTGCTTCCAGAAAAGTCCATTTTTTACTGCATGAGGCGCCAAGAAATGTTGTGTAATCGAACTCTACACGCGTCTCTTCCTGTTTATCCATGATGTCCCCCGACACTTTGGCAACACAATATACTCAATATCTATCAACTCTTTCTTTATAGCAATAGGATATAGAAGAATAGTCTTTTATGACCTTTTGATTGGTTAAAAAGGAATATAAAAATCAAACTTGTAACAAAATAAGCACTGAAAAATCATATATGCATCTATTTGATTAATATTTTAGAGATAAAACTTATCCATCTATTTAATATCAATTATTCGACTCGCTTTTTTGAACTGAATACGCCAACCAGACCATGTCGGTAGCTCCCAACGTTTTGGCGATAACTTTCGGCTACCCGACTGATAATGGACGTAAATCAGCTTTCTTGCGGGCAAGTATTCAACATCGAGTTGCAAGTCGGCAAGGCTCAATGCAAACGGGTATTTTTCCGAAAATTCTGAGTAGAGCCAAGTTGGAATGCCATCGAACGGTATGTCTGCATGATCGAACATTTCCAATTCGCTGACATCAGTAACACCTAGTACTTCAAGCTGCTCTATAAACCATAGCTCAAAGTTAATGTTCTCAATTTCTGGTGTGTATTTAGTTTGTTCATCGAGACCAAGTTTCACATACAACTGCCAGTGTTTGATTTCTTGAGTGCGAGCCTTTGCAAAACCGGGAAGCTGCTCTCCATTTAACACAAGGTCGACGATAGGTTTTAACGATAGTTGCCCTTCAGCGGCGACGAGTTTGGTTGTAATCGTGCGGCCTGCGTACACCAATGCCATCTCGGTAAAAACACCATCATCATTCACAACGGTTTCGCCTTGCTCCCACTCTCCTAGTTCAGCATCAATGAGAAGCTCAAGAGGAATGGGTGTCGTGACCGTCGCTAAGGTCAGTGTTTGCTTAACGCCTCTTCCCGGCAAGCTGTGAGTATCCAACACCAACATCGCTTGTGCATTATCAGGGAAACGGTTCTGACGACCGAGCACCACTTCTAAAACACCATTGGCAAAGGCTTCTTTCCTTTTCAGTCGGCGCACAAACACCAGTTCAGGATGCAGATTCACAATGGTCTTTAGCAATTCAATGCGTTGGAAACGTGACGCGACTTCTAGCTGAGGAAGTTCAAATACCTCCCGCATTTGCTTCGCCAATCCTTGAGCTTCATTCAGAGCCTGTTGGTCGATGTCTAAATGCGGATATTCTCGACCGCGCACAATCTGAATCAACAGGCTTAAATCACACCCTTCCTTCTCTTGTTGCGCGAGCGCTTCAAGATGTTCTGCATTGTTTGGTAACTGATACAAGCGAGCAGGAACGGACAGCGCCGCAGTGAGATCAACCATCGCCTCTTTTAATGCTTTGGTTTTGATTCGAGTAACGATATCGGCATACAAAGCATCAATCGGCAACGGATACAGCTTTTTACCATGCTCGGTAATTTGATGGTCGGCGTTAATCGCTTCCATCGTCAGCAAGGTTTGAGTTGCACTGTTGAGTGATTTCTCTGGAATAGGGTCAAGGAAGGACAAGCTCTCAAGCGGAGATCCACAACATGCTGCGGCCAACATAGGTTCAGTCAGCTCTTCACGCTGCAATTCAGGCGGTGTGACTAACTCTAACGCCGCATGTTCACCATATAGACGCACGCAAACGCCATCCATTACCCTACCCGCGCGGCCAGCTCGCTGTTTGGCACTCGCTCGTGATATGGATTTAAGCATCAGTGTGGTTCTGCCATTACGCTGAACGGTGCGTCTCTCTAATCCTGAATCTATCACCACGCCAATGTCAGGAATGGTTAATGAGGTTTCTGCAACGTTGGTCGCAAGGATGACCTTTTTCAGGCCATTACCTTCAGTATTGATATTACGACCCGATAAGGCTGAATCTCGCTCTTTATCACTGACCGACGCATGCAATTTAACGACTTGGATATCTGGATTTTTCGCCAAGGCTTGTTCGCATTGCACGATCTCTTTTTTACCCGGTAGAAAAACCAACATATCGCCAGAAGAAGCGATCAGCTGATGATTCACTTCTTCCGCGATACGCTGCCCTAGATGTCGGATATCAGGCAGTGTTCTGGATTCATTCGCTCTGTGTTCAATCTCAACTAGATAAGTTCGCCCTTCACAGCTTATGCGATTCGCATCCAAATACTGAGCAAGGCGCTCACCCTCAATGGTTGCTGAAGTGATCACCAAGCGATGGCTCTCTTTTTGTTTCAGAATCGCCACCAGCAGATCAATGTCCCAGCGCCTCTCGTGAAACTCATCCACCACAATCACATCAAAACTGGCTAATCCGTCTTCTGATAACCAACGCAGCGCGATACCGGGAGTCACAAAAACAACGTTAGTTTGCTCGTTATACTCTGACTCAAGCTTAATCGCATAGCCAACCTTGCTACCAAGCTTCTCACCCGATTGCTGTGCGAGGTATTTAGCCAATGACGTACACGCGATACGTCTTGGTTCCACCACCAGCACTCGTCCATGCTGAGAAGCCCAAAGTGGCAGGCGCGTTGATTTACCTGATCCGGTTTCCGCCTCTACGACAAGGTGAGAATTAGCGATTTGTTCGTGGAATACGTTTTGATAAGCATCGATGGGAAGTAATGACATAAAATGGCGAGTAGCGAAAAAGTGTGAGCAAAGTATAACGAATTATCGTGTTGAAATTCGATAAGTGTGGGACAGAGGTAAGAATATCATTTTGTTTGCTCAGATCGCGGAGAAACTATTTACAATTGAATAACTAAACCGTTATCATTTTTTAGTTACCCTTTCTCCCATATTAGGCATCCAATGAACAACGATAAACGCCCTCTATATATCCCTTATGCTGGTCCTGCTCTACTAAGTACACCTCTTCTAAACAAAGGCAGCGCATTCTCTGCTGAAGAGCGCAGTTCTTTCAACCTTGAAGGTTTGTTACCGGAAACAACCGAAACAATCCAAGAGCAAGTAGGACGTGCATACAAACAATATTGTAACTTCGAAAGTGATATGGATAAGCATATCTACCTTCGTAACATCCAAGACACTAATGAAACGCTTTTTTATCGTTTAGTTCAAAACCACATCTCTGAAATGATGCCTATCATTTATACGCCAACAGTTGGCGCAGCATGTGAGAACTTCTCAAATATTTACCGTCGTGGCCGTGGTCTGTTTATCTCATACCCGAACCGCGATCGTATCGATGACCTACTGAATAATGCGACAAACCACAACGTTAAAGTTATCGTGGTTACGGATGGTGAGCGTATTCTTGGTTTGGGAGACCAAGGCATCGGTGGTATGGGTATTCCAATTGGTAAGCTAGCACTTTATACAGCTTGTGGCGGTATCAGCCCAGCTTACATGCTACCAATCGTGCTCGATGTGGGTACTAACAACCCTCAACGTCTTGCTGACCCAATGTACATGGGCTGGCGTCATCCTCGTATTACGGGTGCTGACTACGATGCATTCGTTGAAGAGTTCATCCAAGCGGTTCAACGCCGTTGGCCTGATGCATTAGTTCAGTTCGAAGATTTCGCACAAAAGAACGCAATGCCACTGCTTGAGCGCTACAAAGATCGCATCTGTTGTTTCAACGATGATATCCAAGGCACAGCAGCCGTAACGGTTGGTTCTCTACTTGCAGCATGTAAAGCAGCAAACAGCAAACTTTCAGATCAACGCATCACTTTCTTAGGTGCGGGTTCTGCAGGTTGTGGTATTGCTGAAGCTATCATTGCCCAAATGGTGTCTGAAGGTATCAGCGATGCACAAGCTCGCTCTCAAGTTTACATGGTTGACCGTTGGGGTCTGCTACAAGAAGGCATGCAAAACCTGCTTGATTTCCAACAGCGTCTGGTTCAAACCAACGAAAACACCAAAGACTGGGAAAGCGATGGCACTGGTTTCTCTCTACTAGACGTAGTTCGCCACGCGAAACCAACCGTATTGGTTGGTGTGTCTGGTGCTCCAGGTCTATTCAGCAAAGAAGTCATCAAAGAGATGAACCTACACAGTGAACGCCCTATCGTGTTCCCACTGTCGAACCCAACAAGCCGTGTTGAAGCGACGCCAAACGACATTATTCGTTGGACTGATGGCCAAGCACTTGTTGCGACAGGTAGCCCATTTGAGCCAGTCGTTCACAACGGCACAACTTACCCAATCGCTCAGTGTAACAACAGCTACATCTTCCCAGGTATTGGCCTTGGTGTATTGGCTGTGAATGCTTCACGCATCACTGACGAAATGCTAATGGAATCAAGCCGTGCACTTGCTACGTGTTCTCCACTAGCAATCAATGGCACAGGTGCTCTACTTCCACCATTGGAAGAGATCCACACGGTATCTAAGAAAATTGCTCTTGCGGTAGGTAAAAAGGCGATTGAACAGGGCGTTGCTCTAGAGATCACTGAAGAAGCACTGCAACAAGCGATTGACCAGCACTTCTGGCAGCCAGTTTACCGTCGCTACAAGCGCACGGCATTCTAATAAAGCGTACTGCGCTTGGAATAAAGAGCGTTAACGACTCTTATATGAGCCTCTGCATTTGCAGGGGCTTTTTTCTTTAAACTGTCTTGTCTTTTTAACTGATTTTTCTCATTTTTATTTGGTATTATCGAGCACTCAAAAATTAATGCTCAGTGAAAGGACCATACCGAGAGTGAAATTTGATTCTCACATTATCCGTAGCTACATAAAAAAAGCTTACAAAAAACTGCAAGGTTTTCTGTTTGGCGCTTTCCTCGTGTTCTTAGTAGGCAGCGCTGCGGTTATTGCGATCGATTATTGGGTTTCATGGCAAGCGGAAGATCGCATCATCTACGATATAGATGAAGTGCCCGAGCTTGAGGTCGCCGTTGTGCTTGGCACGAGCAAATATTTGGGTCGAACACTCAACGACTATTATAAGCACCGAATCGAAGCCGCGATTGAGCTGTTCGATCGTGAAAAAGTGGACCAATTTCTACTGAGCGGCGATAACGCTCATCGCTCTTACAATGAGCCGTGGACGATGAAACGCGACTTACTGAAAGCGGGTGTACCCGATGAACGCATTAACCTCGATTACGCAGGCTTTAGAACCTTAGACTCGATTGTTCGCGCTAAAAAGATCTTCGACACCGACAACTTCCTGATCATTACTCAGAAATTCCACTGTGAAAGAGCACTATTTATCGCTAATTCTTACGATATTCATGCACAATGTTTAGCGGTTTCAGGCCCTACTAATCATTCAGGCACCTCTATCCGTTTGCGTGAAGTTTTTGCGCGTACCAAAGCCTTCTTAGATTTGTATATTATGGGGACAACGCCAAAGTTCCTTGGACCTAAAGAGCCCATTCAATCGAGTCCAAAACCGGAATCATTTCCGATTCCAAACCCTATGACTGACCCCTCTGTAAACCCTGTTGTAGATCCTACAACAAACCCTATTGCAGACCCAGCAGAGACAGATGTGTAGAAAACTACACATTTTGAATTTGTTGCCTCACATTTCCCCACTGTTACACAAAAACACACCAACACGCCTTTATTAACTTAAGTAACATTCTCCCAACAAAGTCTGACCCTACATCAAGCTATATACCTCGAAAATAATAAGCACGACTCAATGAAGTCGTGCACCAATAAAACGAGGATAACAAAAGGAGCGTCTTATGACGGCACTTGTTACTACACTGAAACACTGGTTGTTCACCCGCAACAGCATGATATTAATTGGTAATTTCACGCTATTCGCACTCTTGCTCAACACCCTTCCTTTCGAATCACAAGTCAATACTGGTTTGAGTATTCTCGTGTTCGTTGCGGTTCTATGGTTAACCGAAGCTATTCATGTCAGCATCACCGCTCTGCTCGTTCCACTCTTGGCTGTCTTGTTTGGTGTGTTCAATACGCCCGCTGCATTAGCGAACTTCTCGAACCCAATCATCTTCCTATTCATGGGTGGTTTTGCCCTTGCTGCTGCGCTCAACAAGCAAGAGCTCGATAAGGCGATTGCCGACAAAGTTCTGCTGATTGCAAAAGGCAGAATGTCGGTGGCGGTGTTCATGCTATTCGGTGTGAGTGCAGGCTTGTCGATGTGGATTTCGAACACAGCAACGACTGCAATGATGCTTCCCCTTGTTCTTGGCATCATGAACAAAGTTGACCAAAGTGAAGACCGCAACACGTACGTGTTCGTACTGCTGGGTATCGCTTACTGTGCATCGATTGGTGGTATCGCAACCTTAGTGGGTAGCCCACCGAACGCAATCGCCGCTGCAGAAGTTGGCTTGAGCTTTACTGAGTGGATGGCACTTGGCCTACCTATCTCAATGATCTTACTGCCAATCGCGATGATTATTCTTTACGTGATGACTAAGCCAAAGCTTGACCACAAATTCGAGCTAGACCACGCTCCCGTTGAGTGGACAAACAGCAAGAAAATCACACTGTCTATCTTCCTTCTAACCGTAACGCTTTGGATATTCGGTAAACCAATCAACGCAATGATTGGCGGATTCTCTAAATTTGATAGCTTAGTAGCGATTGGCGCAATTGTACTGCTTGGCGCTTCTAGAGCGGTGGAATGGAAAGACGTTGAGAAGACAACGGACTGGGGTGTTCTTATCCTATTCGGTGGTGGTATCTGCTTAAGTAACATTCTAAAAGCGACAGGAACCAGCGTATTCTTAGCACACTCACTAAGCGGATTTTTAGAAACAGCTGGCGTACTGCTTACGATTCTAGCCGTGGTAGCGTTCGTGGTATTCCTAACGGAATTTGCGAGTAACACAGCGAGTGCAGCACTTCTGGTGCCAGTATTCGCAACCATCGCTGAAGCACTTGGTATGTCGCCAGTTATTTTGTCTGCACTGATCGCTGTTGCTGCGTCTTGTGCCTTCATGCTTCCTGTTGCAACACCACCAAACGCAATCGTGTTTGGCTCGGGTCACATCAAGCAGAAAGAGATGATGCGAATCGGTATGGTGTTGAACCTAGTTTGTATCCTAGTTCTGACTCTGTTCGCTTGGATCTTCTGGTAAGCACTAACGTCCTATAAGCGCATGCTTACAGGAATGCACCCCTAAACTGGTTGAACTTCCCCCAGTTCAACCAGTACAAAAATGCCCGCTCAGTTTGAAACTATCAGTCAACAGAACGGGCGCATAAAAACAAGAAACGCTTTTCCCTTTTGGTGGCCCCGCGCCACCTTTTTTGTTTTTGGCTTTTGGGAGAAGAACCATAAAAACGCCACACGTCACATATGCACGTGTGGCTTATAAACTCATCAAAACAATTTTCAGATTAGTGACTCAAGATCACCTGGTTTCGACCTGAATGCTTTGCTTGATATAAAGCTTCATCAGCGCGAGCAATGGTCTCTGTCACTCGCTCTTGCTTCATCTCGGCAACACCGATACTGCATGTCAGCGGATCGCCATGAACCCAAAGGTGCTGGCTAACCAATAATCGAATGCGTTCAGCTTTTATCTGCGCCTCTCCGGCTTCGGTCTCAGGGCAAAAAACAATGAACTCTTCACCACCCCATCTCACCAACTTGTCGGTAGCGCTGATCGAACTGCCCACCACCATGCTGAACTCGCGTAAAATATGGTCACCCATTTGATGTCCGTACTTGTCATTTACACTCTTGAAGTAGTCGATATCGAGATACAACATACCCAGCTTGCCATGTCCTTGCTTCACATGTTGTGACTGCATTTTCAACCAATCACGAATCGCGTGGCGGTTTAGTATTCCGGTTAACTCATCACGATGGGCCATCTCTGAAAATTCAAAATTCTGTTCTCTCAGTGCGCGATTGACGTTCTTTAAGTGGTGATGTCTTTTCTCTGCGATCACCATGCGTTTTCTTGAACGGTTTAACTCTGACAGCAAGAATACGGTGCCCGTCCCCACCCACACAAACAGTAGGATCATGAACAAGCTTTCTGCGGTGATATACGAACCTTCGAATTCAATACTGCGGATGACGATTCTGTGGTGACCGAGTTTCGCTCCAGACGCAGTAGCAAACTCAACCATATTCACATTCGAAAATTCAGGGGCCGAATGCTCTAACGCAATGTCGTTGTCAGCCAGCCACCATGTCATCACTTGCAGATTTTTGATCGGGATTTCAATCACACCACCATCGACTCCTGGAGAAAACTCCATCCCGTTGTACTTATGTGTGTACTCGTCATCGGGAACAGAATAAGCAGGATTGTAGTTGCGTAGGTAAGTTCTCAAACGGCCACGAGAGTCCGCTTCCGCATGGTAATCAATATTCACTCTAAAGGTGTGATACTGGGAGAGATCAAGGCCTTCGGTAATGTCTGGATTGATACGAATCGATAGGCCGCAATAAGGCCACGGATACTCAGACTTTTTAAGCTCACAGTCGAGAATATACTGACCATTTTGATAAGATAATTGGGACGTACTGACGCCTCTATCCACTTGATCGCTGGTCGCGATAAACTCATATTTATCCGGCGTAATTGCCGTTATCACACGATTTCCGCTCACACGGTAATACTGGACAATCGCCAGTGTCGTGATAACTAAAAAGATGACTATTTTATGGATCCACTTCACGTCTAAGCTTCCGGCTTAAGGTCCCTATAGTTGGGATTTCACGATAAAAAATAAGTTAGGTAAATTAGTGATCTTAATGCCAATAATTTACTAAAAAACGTTATATCACGCCTGAACAAAATGTCATACCATAATTTTGAGCGAGCGTTTACTCATCAATTATCCATCGCAATAATCAAGTAATATTGCGTATTAAAACGGACTCTATTTGTTATACTCATCGCATAATCATCGTTAACCGTAGCGCCTGCTTACAGAGCGTCCGAGTCGACGAAATAATAATCAAAATACAACGAGTAATGTCATGTCTTTATTAGCAAAAGGAACACTCAAGAAAATGAGTGCTTCGCTCGATGGTGCGGTTACCTACCGTTTACCTGTCGGTGAAGAGTTTGTAGAGCTAAACCCTCTGATTGGTAAAACCATCAACCTCACTCACACCGGTAATATTTTTTGCTGCTCGTGTGGCAAGAAAACCAAGAAAAGCTACTCTCAAGGCCACTGCTTTGTGTGCATGAGAAAGCTAGCAAGCTGCGACATGTGCATCATGAAGCCAGAAACTTGCCACTACGATGAAGGTACTTGTCGTGAGCCTGAATGGGGCGAAGCGAACTGCATGGTTGATCACTTCGTTTACCTATCGAACACATCAAGCCTTAAAGTGGGTATCACTCGTCACACTCAAATCCCTACCCGTTGGATTGACCAAGGCGCGACTCAAGGTTTGCCTATCTTGAAGGTAAAAACACGTCAGATTTCTGGCCTGATCGAAGTTGAGTTAGCAAAGCACATTGCTGACAAAACCAACTGGCGCACGCTGCTTAAAGGCGACGGCGACGATATGGAATTGGTAGAAAAAGCCAAAGAACTGTTGCCGTTGGTTGAGGATAAAATCCAAGAGATCAGAGCGAAGTTTGGTGATGATGCTATCGAGATTCTGAGCGAAAACATCACTTCATTGAGCTACCCAGTTGAACAGCACCCAGTGAAGATTGTGTCGCACAACTTTGACAAGAACCCTGAAGTATCTGGTGTGCTGCAAGGTATTAAAGGCCAATACCTAATCTTAGATACGGGCGTGATTAACATCCGTAAATTTGGCTCTTACGAAGTGGAAGTGTCTGCATAACTTGTAGAACTTAAACGTTTCTTATAGTTAGAAGCGCTTAGTGAATAGCCAAAAAATAAAATGCCCTCAAGTGATGACTTGAAGGCATTTTTCGTTGTCGATCCTATTCGCTTTCGATGACGATTTTAGGCGTTAGAGCGCAACCACATCTCCGTCTACACAATTCTTGCCGTTGGCTTTCGCGCGATAGAGAGATTGATCGGTTAAATTCACGAGTGCATCAATCGTGACACCGTCTTCACAGGCTTGGCTATCACTGATTCCGATACTGACACTCGAATTAAATCGTAACTGTTCATCAATCTTAAATTCGGTTTGATTAAACTGCTCTCGGATCTGATCAGACACTTGACGCGAAATCTGAGGCGACGCATTAGGGATAAATACAATGAACTCTTCACCGCCCCATCGACCTGCGACACCGCCCACAGCCTCAACATTACGCTTAGTAATATCAGCCAAAGCACAAATGACCTCGTCACCCACCATGTGCCCGTAGGTATCATTGATCGATTTGAAGTCATCGATATCAAGCAGCATACACACTAAGTGAGTCTCAGAGACAAGGTGCTCTCTCAGCCACTCATAAATCGCCCTACGGTTAAGCAAATCCGTCATTTCATCGTAATTCGCTTGGTGTACCAACTGCTTTTCCAGCATCACCTTTTGAGTCACATCTTCGAGCACAACCTGAACGGCTGGCTGACCTTTCCAAGTAATCGCATTGTCGTAAATATTGAAGAACCGATGAACGCCGTCAAAGCCAATGTTTTCAACCACGGTACTAGTACCTGACAACTCCCCTGATACGATCGCGTGATAGTGCTTGCTGATGCCATCGGCATTCTGTTTTGGTACCAGTTCAAGGATAGAGTCCAGCTCTAATACTTGCTCGATGGTAGCCGCGCCTTGCATGTTGACCCAAGATTGATTAACCATCAGCGGCTTGAAATCTCGGTGAACCAAGATGCCCTGCCCAGATTGCATGATCATGTCGTGATACATCTTATCTTGCTCACGCACCGCATTTTGCAGCTGAATCGCAGGGGAAAGATCGATCACTGTGACTTGCAGTGCAGGTCTTCCCTGCCACTCCGTCACATGGTCGATAGAAAACACGGTGAACTCTCTGCCATTGCGATCAACATTGGTATAGGTGTGAACCTGAGGGTCGCGTTGACCACTGACCGTTTCAAGGTAATTTTGATAGGCGAGAACATGATAATCTTCTGAGATTAGATCTAGAAAGCTATCGATATTAGAAAGTAGTTCTTCGGGCGATTGGTATCCATAGATGCGAGCATAGTTAGCGTCAACACTCACTACATTCATATCTTGAATAGTTATTACACCGTACGTGGATTCGAAATTTATTGAAGACATTGCCAACTCCGCACTCTAGCTACACTTCATAAACTGGAGCATAACAACACATCCTGCCAACGCTTCCACACAATCTATCACGCGCTAGGGACATTAATATTCCATCTAGTATATCGTACTGTTGCGGCCTTCTCTACAACTCAATTGCTAACACGAGTTAGTAAAAGTAGACAAGCATCTCAATCCCATTATTCGCGTCAAAAAACAGAAATAGATAACCTATACCAATGTAACCATTATCTTTTTCTACTTTTGGCCTTGAACTGATGAAAGAATCCGCTCCCAACCACTTCAAATCCTGTTCGCTATTCTTTTAAACCTGCGCACTATTCTTTAAACCTACGAACTATTCATTCCAATCAGAGAAATATGAGACTAAGAAGTCGATAGCTAACCGTGCTCTCTGTGGAAGAAAACGACGGTTCTGATAAACAATCCAACTGCTTGTGCCCGCTCCCCAATACTCTTCTAACACAGGGACGAGTTTTCCATTGCTAAGACTGCCATTGAAACTGCTTTTAGGAAGATAAACGATGCCAAGCCCCTCTTCGCAAGCTTTCAGTACAGCGCTTGAATTGTTGCTTTTCCAACGGCCATGAACTCTGACTGCGGTTAGCGGATTTCCATCGTTCTCGAACAACCACTGGTCACTGTTGGCGATAATACAGCTGTGCAGCTTGAGTTGTTCTGGATTCGCTGGAGCACCAAACTCAGCAATGTAATCTTTGCTTGCTGCCGCTGCCATCGGGCGATCAACCAGCTTTCTTGCCACCAGCCCTGAATCGTCTAATCGACCATAACGAATGGCGAAGTCGATACCATCTTCGATGAAGTTCACCATCTTGGTGTTGAAGTTCATTTCGATAGTCAGATCGGGATGATCTTTAGCAAATTCCATCAGCGCCGCGGCAACATGGTTCTCTGCAAATGCGCCCGCCGCACTAACACGTAAAGTACCACTCAACTGAGTTTGTTGAGACGTGACTTGTTCATTGGCCTGTTGCAGCCCAATCACCAAGTCTTTGCACTGTTGGTAATAAGTGTGGCCAGATTCAGTCAGGCTAACCATCCGTGTTGAACGCGCAAGCAGAGCCACTCCCACTCTCTCTTCCAACCTTGAAACCTGCCGACTCACATGGCTGGTACTGCAACCTAACTGTTTGGCGGCCGCTGAAAAGCCGTGGCACTCAGCAACTGCAACAAATTCGTTAATCCCTTCAAAGCTATCCATACTTAATCTACTCGTATTTTATCTTTGCTATATAGCAACAATGTTTTGCCTGTTTAGCATATTATCACCTAATTGGTTTATAACTAGTATTAGAAACAACAAGACGGCGATAGCTAAGTAACAACGCGATACCTAGCGCCTAACGAAAAGCTTCAGTGCTTAACGAAAAGCGTCAGCACCTAAATAAAAAAACAGCAGCTCAAAGGGACGAACCATGAAAAAAATACTAATTCCAGTGACTAACCACGCAACACTAGGCGATACAGATCAAGCGAATGGTACTTATGCGCCTGAACTGACTCATGCTCTCAAAGAGATCATTGCTGCGGGTTTTGAGTACGACATCGCTTCTATCAAGGGTGGTAAAGGCCCGTTGTATGGAACCGATATTGAAGGGGATTCAGTAAACGCGGAGATCTTGGCTGATGATGACTTCCAAAACCGCATCAACAATACGATTCCTGTAAACCAAATTAATGCAGAAAGCTACGATGCTATCTTCTACCCAGGTGGTTTCGGTTTGCTTTCAGACCTAGCAACCAACGAGCAATTCGCTGCTATTGCGGCTAAGCATTACGAAGATGGTGGTGTGATTGCGTCAGTATGTCACGGCCCTGCGGCGCTGCTTCCGATTGTTTTAAGCAACGGCGAGAAGCTACTAAGCTCTAAATCGGTGACTGGCTTTACACGTGAAGAAGAGATCGACTTTGGCACCATCAACGACATTCCGTTCCTACTGGAAGAGTCTCTTGCTCGCAGCGCAGCGCGTTTCAACAAGGTTCAACCTTGGCAAGAGCTTGTGATTGTTGATGAGCGAGTAATTACAGGCCAGAACCCAACTAGCGCACACGCAGTGGGTGTAGCAATTGTTGAGCAGCTTTCTTAGTCGAATCGCTGTATTGATTAGGTCACAGGCGATAACTAAATAAGCGCGCTGAAACGAAAAAGAGCATATTTCCTACTCACTATTCATGAGAGAAGTATGCTCTTTTCTAATTCTGTCGCTATTAAGTGCTCGTGACTTCTTGCTAATTACTTCTACTAATGGCTTCGCAAGATCCCTTCAAGCACATTGAACAACAAGTCGATCTCTTCAATCGAGTTGTAATGCATACAACCAATACGCACCACGCCCTGCTCTTCAATACCCAACTGTTTCACCAAACCTAATGCGTAGAAATGTCCGTTCCACACACAGATATTATGTTCACCCAGCTTCTTGGCGATGAACTCTGGAGAATGGTTTTCAAAAGTAACCGCAAAGGTTGGCGTTCTTAGGTTCGAATCAAACTCTGTTTTCCCGTAAAGCTTTGCCCCTTCAAGATCAGACAAGCGTTTAAGGAAGTACTCACTGAGCTGGCTTTCATGCTTATTATAAAGCGCGTAGCTTTGCTCTAAACGAGAACGCAATGAGTCGGTTGGCTCACCGAATTGCGCCAAGTAATCTACCGCCGAAATCACACCTGCAAGGCCTTCAAAGCTTTGCGTACCTGTTTCAAAACGGCCTGGGCCAATATTGGTTGCAGGCTCAACCTTGTAAGGCTTTAACGTGTGTAGCCATTGAGGCGCAACATAAGCAATGCCCACATGCGGGCCGAAGAACTTATACGCTGAACACGCTAAGAAATCACAATTCAGTTGCTGAACATCAATCAAATGATGCGGTGCGTAATGCACGGCATCGACATAAACCTGCGCACCATGCTGATGTGCAAGTTCGATCACTTTCGCCATATCAACAATCGAGCCTGTCGTGTTCGAAGCAAACGTGACTGCGACAAGCTTGGTTTTCTCGTTAAGCAGCGATTCAAAATGCGCCATATCCAAACTGCAATCCGACTCGTCTACACGAACTTGGCGAACAATCGCGCCTTTGTCGTCTGCCGCTTGCTGCCAGCTCGATACATTTGAGTAATGATCTAACGCCGTGACGATAACTTCATCGCCCTCTTTCCAATCGCGGCTGATCGCTCGGCTAAGTTGGAAGGTCAGAGATGTCATGTTCGCACCGAACACAACATTGCCAGAAGACTCCGCATTAAGCAGTGCTTGCGCCGCTTCTCGCGCTTGCTGCATTAAGCTTGTGGTCTTTTGGCTAGAAAAATAGTGGCCGCCTAGGTTTGAATTAAAATGCCCTAGGTATTCGGTCATTGAAGCTAAAACATTCTCAGGTACCTGAGAGCCACCCGGCCCATCAAAAAAGGTCACCGGCTTACCGTTATGGTATTGGCCTAGCGCGCTAAACTGCTGGCGCACATCATTAAGAGTGAAGGACATTGCGCGCATCCTTAGCCGTTAGAACAAACACATCCATGTAGCCCATCTCGCCGTGGTCTATGGTACGAATCGGTTGTGCATTGTGCCAAAGCTTACTATCAGCAAGAATTGCCACTTCACCATCGCCTAACACTTTTCTGAAGAACGGTGCTTCGTGGCTATCTTGATAAAGCATCACTTCACCACCCACAATGTTGTGGCGAGTAACACCAATGATCGCGATGTGGTCAAAACCGTCCTGGTGAACACCTTCTGGTGCAACTTGAGTTTCTTCAAAAATAGCGGCAATGCGGATTTGATGGATTTCGATTTCTTGTCCGTCTTCAAGCCCGTTGGTTTCAATAAACAATTCACACATCTCTTGCATGCCTTCGCTGCTTAGAATTTGTGCTTCAATCGGCTCGAATTGACGAACAACGTCACCTTGAAAGTGATTAATGTCTTCAGACTGAACAAAGTTATGTTTGTCTAGCTCAACGACTTGTCCATTACTGAATTCAACCACTGAGTACCTTCTCAATCGGAACTGGCCATCCGCATGCTCTGTGCTTGGTAGCTTAGAGAATGAAGGTGACAACTCCTTAACCGCGTGGTTACTGAGGTGGGTAATATGTAGGGTATTTTCGTGAGCATGTAACATCATCGACTCCTTAATGATTGTTAATTAACTTTCGATATTTAACGTTTTGTTTACATAAAGGATACTTGAAGATCTTGCCAAATCAACATTAAACAATCATTTATCCCGTCAGATTTAATAATTCAGACACTAAATCCAACCTAGAAATAAAAAGCAGTGTATAACACCAGAATAAAAGATGACCAACTCTTAAAACTAGCACACTCCACTAGCTAGTTATAAATCCCTGCAAATTTAAATTTAACGATATTATAAACTAGCAAGCTATGTTTCATATTGTGTCAGCCCTTTCCCTTTAATACGCCAGCCTCCTTGCCTGAGTTCAGGCATCACACTCGCCATCATTCATTTCTATGCTTTTGCACCGCGAAATACGACCTACCTATCAATTGCCAAACTATTGATTATTTACACAACAAACTGAAATTGGTTAATTTATGAGTACGCCAGAAACCAAACGCCTTTGCTTGCGCGTCTGGAACAGGTCGAGTTCGGGGGGAACTCGGCCGCCCCAAATGGTTTACTTCTTTTTAGGGAGCGAGTTGATTGCTCTTTTAGCCTAGAAAGTGTTTGAAGTGGAATATTGAGAAGAGAGTTTAGTTAGTGTTTTTTGACAGCCAAGAACATTAGTAGGTATTCACAAATGTTAGAGACTCTTCACTAACACGTTTATGCCCCACTTTCACTTAGTGCTTATACTCATTCACACCCTGTTCATAGGCTTTTCCCCTACTAAAAGTTGTCCATTCTTCTAATGCTGTTCGTTGTGAGCCTTCGTTTTGTATCAAGGGGGTAAATTCGACAGAACTATCAGTGACGAGTTAACCTCACTATATGTGACATATCAACTTATATTGTGAGCTAAATCGATAAAATCCTTTATGCCACCTGTTGCTAATAGATCACCTAAACATCATACTGTTTAGGTGTGAATTTAGAAAGGAATACGATGAAAGTTACACCTATTTGTTACGCTGTTCGTTGCTATTTAACTCTCTACGAAGTAACCAAGAGACGCCCGCCTCCCGGTTGTCTATGTGATGTCTTGACCCACTATTTAAACAAGGTCGAAGTTATCCACTTTGTTGAGTCACTATTAAGAAGAACGCAATCAAAAGGCATAGTTTCAAGAAGCAGTACTATTAGTATCAAAGATTGCCAAATAACAAACTGTGGTACAGCAGTAGATATGGACTCTGCTTCCTCTATTGATATCGATCATCTTGCTGTCACGAATTGTAATATGGGAATTAACGTAAAAAGTAATGCTAACGAGGAAATAGAAATGCCGCTAAACATAAAAAATAGCAATTTTAAACGAGTTGATACTGCCGTTAGAGCACCCGAAAAAATGATGGTTGATGTAGATAATTGTGATTTTGAGGATATAAAAATTGGTTTCGATTTTTACATTTCTGAGTCGGACTTATCAAAGCTTGGATTACCAAAAGACACACCTCAAGAGTTGCTTCTTGAAGTTGCTAAAATCGTTCGCGATGACAGCACTAAAGATAGCCAAACTGTAATCGACAAAATATCCCAATCAGCTTTAGTAAAATGGCTCAATGTTACTTCTGGCATTGTTACTGTAGGAACTCCGATCATTAGCAATTTGGCGACCTATTTTTCATAATTTGGATAGGTAATTCGAAGAGAAAAACAGGCTCTACTCGGAGTCTATCTAAGGCTTTACTTGCATATGTATAATGATAATAAATTTGTTTTTTATGAGAAGCAGTACTATCACGAATTGGACATGAAACAAAAAATAGACCTTAAACTACAAGCATTAATTGTCTTTGCGTTTGCTTGGTTAAACTTAACCTCATACATGGTTCAAGTAGTCGATGATAGTGGTGATCTTCTCGTTTCATACTCTTATTATTTTTTTGTTGCTATTTACCTTTTTCTTCTTGGTATGAGCCTCAGGTATTCAGTTTTTAGCTTTTATGGGAACGTATATCAATACATAGAAACCCCAAAGGTTTTTGATGATTACTATCAGGAAATGCATACCTACTATGAGAAGTATCATGACGGTGATAATCCAGCTGAACTTGAACTTAATAAATTCATTAAAGAAAACCTGATAAATTCTACGCACCATAATGCATTGTTAAATGATGCTCGCTCACAGAAGTCTTTCGAATCAACGAAATGGATGGTTATTTCATTCGTTCCATTCGTTATAGCTTTTATCATTTTTGTGTATTTCAAGCTGGATCTAACACACCCTACAAAACCTATTTTAATCGAAGAGAAAAATCTCACTGGAGCCTATAATTATGTCGAGCGACTCAACGCCACAAACACAGAAACCATCTCCGCCCCCAAAACCGTCAGGTATTAGGAGTGTAAAAAGTAATGTAGAAAAGCCGTTTTCTGCAAAGAATCCGCCACAATCCCCTAAAGGAAAGTAAAGGAATGACTGAAAAAAAACCCGCTTCTCCACCTCCTCCACCGAAGCCACCTTCGGGAGTTAGATTCGTGAAAGATGGAATACCATCAGCGCCGAAAAAGACCAAATAAAATTAGAAAGGCTCCTTCACGGAGCTTTTTTGTTACTTGATTTTTGCTATTGCCCTAGCGAGACCAAGTAAATGTGTGGAAGTCTTAATCTCTAACTCAAGCTGAATAGGATTTTCCTCACCCCAACTCATTTCGTTGGCTTGCTAGCATAAAAATTACAATTATTAATTTCTCGTTTAGCTTACTAAACACGCCACAACCCCTTCCCGCAAAGCCTTTAGGTGCTTTCACCGATCTTCCAGCCACGGAAACGTTTGTCTCCATTAAGTTCTAACGTATAACGATTAATTACACTTCAGCCCTTGTTTAACCTTTTATTGCCTCCATATTTTCCATACAATCCTAAGCGATTATAAATAAAAACAATTTCAATTTCGGAGTCCTCATGAGCGACGTAAAGCACTGTAATTTATTGATTCTTGGTTCTGGCCCTGCTGGCTATACAGCTGCAGTTTACGCTGCTCGTGCAAACCTAAACCCAGTTCTGGTTACTGGTATGCAGCAAGGTGGTCAGCTTACAACCACAACAGAAGTGGAAAACTGGCCGGGTGATCCTGAAGGTTTAACGGGTCCAGCTTTAATGGATCGCATGAAAGAGCACGCAGAGCGCTTTGAAACAGAGATCCTGTTCGACCACATTAACGAAGTAGATCTATCAAACCGCCCTTTCCGTCTTAAAGGCGATTCTGGCGAGTACACATGTGATGCGTTGATCATCTCAACAGGTGCATCAGCTAAGTACCTAGGTTTAGATTCTGAAGAAGCATTCAAAGGCCGTGGCGTTTCTGCTTGTGCAACGTGTGATGGTTTCTTCTATCGCAACCAGAAAGTAGCAGTTGTTGGTGGTGGTAACACGGCTGTTGAAGAAGCACTTTACCTGTCTAACATCGCGTCTGAAGTTCACCTAGTTCACCGCCGTGACACGTTCCGAGCTGAAAAGATCCTAGTGAAGCGTTTAATGGACAAAGTAGAGAACGGCAACATTGTTCTTCACACTGACCGCACGCTAGACGAAGTTCTAGGCGACGACATGGGCGTAACGGGCGTTCGTATTAAAGATACTCAGTCTGACAAGACAGAAGACATCGAAGTAATGGGCGCGTTCATCGCTATCGGTCACCAGCCGAACACTGAAATCTTCAAGGGCCAAGTGGATATGAAAGATGACTACATCATCGTTCAGTCAGGTCTTGAAGGTAACGCGACACAAACCAGCATCCCAGGCGTATTCGCTGCAGGTGATGTAATGGACCACAACTACCGCCAAGCAATTACTTCTGCAGGCACAGGTTGTATGGCTGCATTGGATGCTGAACGCTTCCTAGATGGCCTTAACGATAAGTAAATCTGAGATTGCAGATTTGATTATCGGAGCTCTCGCCTCAGTAGATGCAGGGCGTCATCACAATTTGTTGTAAATCCCTAGAGCCCAGCGGTATATCCACTGGGCTTTCTTTTGTATACTACCCGCCCTCAACAAATAATAATTATCATTAAGCCTTCATAATGGATAAGAAAAAACAACGCAGCTTGAACAAGTGGCTTAAGCAACAGAGTAAGTTAGCGAAACGCTGGCTTATGATTGCGATTAGCCTTGGCGTACTTTCAAGCGTGTTCTTAATTGCTCAAGCAGCTCTTCTCGCCTCTATTCTTCACCAGCTGATCATCGAAAATGTCGATAAATCTGAACTGGTTGGTCATTTCGCAGGCTTGGCATTATCGGTCGTTGGCCGTGCTGGCTGTACATGGGGACGTGAAATCGCAGGTTATCGCTGTGGCGAACAGATCCGTGTCTACATCAGGCAACTCATCCTTGATAAGTTACGTGAACTTGGCCCTGCTTATATCAAAGGCAAACCTGCGGGTACGTGGGCAACCCTGTTGCTAGAACAAGTAGAAGACATGCAAGACTTCTTCTCTCGTTACTTACCTCAGATGTCTTTATCGGTAATGATTCCATTCATTATTTTAGTTGTGGTGTTCCCAGTTAACTGGGCAGCAGGACTGATCTTCTTGATTACTGCTCCACTGGTGCCGATGTTCATGGCACTTGTAGGTATGAAAGCGGCCGATGCAAACCGTAAAAACTTCAAAGCACTGCAACGTCTTTCTGGTCACTTTTACGACCGTTTGCAGTCAATGACAACCATTCGTCTATTTGATCGCACTAACGCTGAAACCGAAGTACTTAAAGGTGCATCTGAAGTGTTCAGAACGCGCACCATGGATGTGTTGAAAATCGCTTTCTTGTCTTCTGCGGTACTTGAGTTCTTCACGTCGATCTCTATCGCAATGACAGCGGTTTACTTTGGTTTCACCTACATTGGAGAGCTTAACTTCGGCCACTACGGCGCTGGCATTACGCTATTCGCAGGTTTGTTTATCCTTATCTTGGCGCCAGAGTTTTACCAACCTCTGCGTGACTTAGGTACTTTTTACCATGCGAAGCAACAAGCGGTTGGCGCAGCCGAAAGTATTGTCGAGTTCCTAGAAACAGACATCACTAAGGTTAAATCAGGCGACACTCAGCTCGACCCGGCTCAAGGCATCAATATTGAAGCTCAAGATCTCAAAGTGTTAAGCCCTGAAGGTGTTCAATTGGTTGGTCCTATTTCGTTCGCACTTAACACTCGACAGTCGACTGCGTTAGTTGGCCCAAGTGGTGCGGGTAAAACGAGTTTGATCAACGCTATTCTTGGTTTCATGCCTTATGAAGGAAGCTTGAAAATCAATGGCATTGAACTGCTTGACCTCGACTTAGCCTCTTGGCGTAAAACCATTAGCTGGGTTGGTCAAAACCCGTTGCTACTGCATGGCACAATTCGTGACAACGTCACCCTTGGTAAGCACGATATCACTGACCAAGTTGTCGCGAATGCACTTGAGCAGTCTTTTGCTAACGAATTCGTAAATGAGCACGGCTTGGATTATATGATCTCTGATCGCTCTGGCGGTCTGTCTGTGGGTCAGTCTCAGCGTTTAGCTCTGGCTCGCGCAATGATTCAAGACGGTCAGTTCTGGTTGCTCGATGAACCCACTGCCAGCTTAGATACTCGTAGCGAACAGTTGGTAATGAAAGGCATCAATAGCAATATCGAAAGCCGCACTGCCCTACTTGTGACGCATCAACTTGCCCCGCTTCAATCGGTCGATAACATTCTGGTTATGCGCGATGGTGGTCTGGTTGAACAAGGTCATTACTCTCAGCTTTCGACTGCGGGTGGTTTGTTTGAAGAGATGCTGAACGCGAACTTAGCTCAACAAGATAATAAGGGTAATTTAGATGCGTGATTTACTGCCTTACCTGAAACTCTATAAAAAGCATTGGTTTGGCCTATCGCTAGGGATGCTATTGGCTTTTGCTACTCTATCGGCTTCTATCGGCTTGTTAACGCTATCAGGCTGGTTTATTTCAGCTTCTGCGGTTGCTGGCCTTACGATTGCGCGTGAAACCTTCAACTACATGCTACCGGGTGGTGGTGTGCGTGGTTTGGCAATGAGCCGAACTGCAGGTCGTTGGGGTGAACGTGTTGTTAGCCACAATGCGACATTCAAACTGTTAACTGATCTTCGTATCTTCTTCTTCAAGAAGCTGGCTCCGCTGATCCCAGGTCGTATTTCAAACCTTCGAGATGCTGATCTTCTCAACCGTTTGGTTGCCGATGTCGACGCCATGGATCACGTGTACTTGCGCTTAGTAAGCCCTGTGACGGTGGGTGTGTTCGGGATTTTCTTCCTGACTCTGTTCTTGATGTGGTTCGATAGCTCACTAGGTTTAATCCTAGGTTCTATCCTTCTTATCATGCTGTTGGTTTGGCCAATCTTGTTCTACAAGCTTGGTAAACGTAATGGTGGTGAGCTAACACAGAACAAAGCGGATCTTCGTGTAACGACGCTTGATTGGATTGAAGGCTACAGCGAGCTAACTCTGTTCGGTGCTGAGGAGCGTTACCGTAATGCGATTCTAGAAACGCAACGCAAGCTGATGGCGAATCAGTTTGTGAACGCTAACCTAACCGGTATGGCTTCAGCAGCGCTAATGCTGTTCAACGGTTTGACGCTGGTTCTTATGCTTTGGCTTGCGGCTGACGGCGTGGGTGGTAATGCACCAGACCCGTTCATCGCGCTAATGGCATTCGCAACCATGGCAAGCTTCGAGCTATTAATGCCAATTGCAGGTGCATTCCAGCATTTAGGTCAAACTTTGTCTTCAGCTCGTCGCTTGAATGAAGTGATTCTGTCAGAACCTGAAGTTCAGTTTGCTGAAGAGAAGCTCGACATCAACAAGCCACTGGATATTACGTTCTCAAACGTGACGTTCAACTACCCTGACTCTGAGCGCAGTGTTCTGAACGCTGTCGACCTAACGATCCCTGCAACGAACAAGGTTGCGATTGTGGGTCAAACGGGTTCTGGTAAATCAACACTGATTCAGCTTTTGACTCGCTACTGGGATCCTAAGAAGGGTTACATCTCAATCGCGGGCATTGAACTGACTCAGTGGAATGAATCACAGCTTCGTGAATCAATCAGTGTAGTAAGCCAACGTGTCGACATTCTAAATGGTACTTTGCGTGACAACTTGTTAATTGCAAGACCAAAAGCAACCGATGATCACTTAGCGAATATCCTTAAAGATGTTGGCCTAGAAAAACTGCTGGAGAATAACGCGCTTGATAGCTGGTTGGGTGACGGTGGTCGTCAACTGTCTGGTGGTGAGAAGCGCCGTATTGGTATTGCACGTGCGATTCTTCATGATGCCCCTATCCTGCTTCTTGATGAGCCAACAGAAGGCTTAGATAAGCAAACAGAGCAAAGCATCATGACGCTGTTCGAGAAGCACTTCGAAGGCAAGACGGTTATCTTCATCACTCACCGTTTGATTGGTCTAGAGTCGATGGATTCTATCGTTCTGATTGAACAAGGCGAGATTGTTGAAAACGGCTCTCACGAGAAGCTGTTAAACGAAGAAGGACGTTATTTCCAACTTCGTCAGGCAATCTAGCTTCCCCTTAAGCTATAAAGAAAACTATTCAAGGCCCGAGTTTATGCTCGGGCTTTTTGTTGTCTGCGATTCTAGTCTCGAGCAACCATTCCCCCCTAAACGGTTGTTCATGCGCTGATTAGTTTTGCCCTTTCCTACAAAAACTTACCATTTACAAAGCAACGAGTTGCACACAATTCAAGTCGTAGCACATTACTATGATCATCTTTCTAGGATAATACGTATCAATCAACCTCATGGAATAACCTCCCCCTAAAATAATGGAGAACAGTGTATGTCTTTACGATTAATCGCAACAACGATAGCGCTTGTAGGTGCTAGCTTTACCGCTCAAGCGAGCTCGGAATGTGAAGTATCGATTGATGCTAGTGATCAAATGAAATTTTCAACTGACACATTAAGCGTTCCAGCGAGCTGTAAAGAAGTGAAGCTGACGCTAAACCATACTGGTTCTATGCCAGCCCAATCAATGGGTCACAACGTCGTTATAACAGACACTGCGTCGCTACAAGCAGTAGGTATCGATGGTATGTCGGCAGGTATCGACAATAACTACGTAAAACCTGACGACAGCCGCGTTTACGCCTTCACTCGTGTTATCGGTGGTGGCGAGTCAACCTCAATCACTTTCAGCACAGAGAAAATGACAGCCGGTGGCGATTACTCTTTCCTATGTTCATTCCCGGGCCACTGGGCAATCATGAAGGGCAAGTTTGAGTTTAAATAACTCGTTAGTCTAGATTGTACAGATACATCAAAGCCCCAACCTAGGTCGGGGCTTTGTTATATTGGCTTCGCTTACAGCTTGAAGCGGCTGATTTCGCTTTCTAGCTCGTGAGACAGTTCAGATAACTGAGCAGCTTGCTCTGCAGCTTGGTGTGCTTCGTCTGCTAGCTCGTTAGATACGTCACGAATTCCCTCAGTGTTACGAGTAATCTCAGACGTTACTGACGCTTGCTCTTCTGCAGCAGAAGCAATCTGTGTTGCCATGTCGCTAATGCGTTCAACAGCAGCGTGGATTTGCGTTAAGCTTGCAGCCGCTGAGTTCGCATCATCAACACTGGTTTCAGCAAGACTACGGCTATCGTTCATGATGCTAACCGCTTTGCCTGTTGTACCTTGTAGCAACTCAATAGTTTGCTGAATCTCTTGCGTTGAACCGTGTGTACGTTGGCTCAGAACTCGAACTTCATCCGCTACAACCGCGAAACCACGACCTTGTTCACCCGCACGTGCTGCTTCAATAGCGGCGTTAAGTGCAAGTAGGTTTGTTTGTTCTGCAATACCTTGAATGTTAGACAAGATAGCGTTGATGCTGTTGCCGTGCTCTTCAAGTTCTAGAATCACGTTGGTTGCGATTTGAACTTCTTGAGCCAGGTTTTGGATAGAGCTTTGAGTCTGTGTCACTTGACCAGTACCGTGCTCACACGCGCCAACCGCTTCAGATGAGTTCTGTGCAGTGTGGTCTGCGTTACCTGCGATCTCTTGTGTTGCTGCAGCCATTTCGTTAACGGCTGTTGCTACCATGTTGATCTCGTCTTGTTGCATTTGGATACGAGCACTACGTTCTTCAGCTTGAGAAGCCGTTTGACGCGCTTGGTTGCCCAGCGCAGCAGATACTTCGCTTAGCTTGATCACCATGGTGTGCATGTTGCCCACAAAACGGTTGAAGTTTGCTGCAAGCTGACCAATTTCGTCGTCGCTCTTAGGCTCAAGGCGTTGAGTAAGATCGCCCTCACCTGAAGCAATTTCTTCAAGTGCTGCTGAAACGCGGTTTAGGTCGCGGAATAGGAAGCTTACTAACCAAGACACAAGTACGATTACGATGAGCGTAATAATGACAGCAGTGATGATCAGCTGAGTAAGTAGCGTTGAGTGGTTCGCTTCTTCTGTTGCTTTGTCCATCTGAACCGCGAAGATCCAGTTAGTGTTAGGCACCTTCGTGAAGTAAAGCAGCTTGTCTGCGCCGCGCTCTTTGATGATCTCGATGCTACCCGTACGCACTGCGTTTTCGATGATAGGCATAGAGATATCGTTTGAAAGTTGGCTTACCGGCTTCAAGCTTAGTGCTGAATCTGGGTGTGCTAGGAATGTGCCGTCAGAGGCATCAATTAGCATTGCGTAAGCGTTGTCACCAACATCAAGGCTGATTACATCGTTAACCAACTGGTCGATCAGTACGTCTGCACCAACAACACCAACAAGTTGGCCATTGTGGCGAACAGGTTCTGCGATCGTTACTAGAAGTGCTTTGGTGATTGCATCTTGGTAAGCCGTAGTAATGATTTGCTTACCTGCAGCGTTTGCTTCTTGGTACCAAGGACGTTGACGAGGATCGTAATCTGCACGATTACGTTCAGGATGTGAACGGTACATTCCACCTTCTGGAGTACCTAAAAAGATATCGTCAAAGCCACCCGCTACACGAGCTTGTCTAAGGAAAGGAACAACATCACCCTCTCGTGAAAAGTCATTAAATGCTGATGCGATATCAGTACGGATATCAATCCAGTTTTTAATACCTTCAGATGCTGCTTCAGATACGCTTTCAGCTCGTAGGTATACGCCATTACGAGTCTGTTCAAATAATTGGTTTGCTGACAACCAAGTCAACGCTGTAGCCATAACGACAACAGCAGATAGGCTAGCGCCTATCAACTTCTGCTTTAGTGTTAGTTTCATGTCAAAGTTTCACGAGTGGTGGGAAATCTCGCGCATACTACCCAATATTAGTATTAAATTCGAGCGATTTCACAATTTAATATTGGAATATAATTTTAAGCAAACCATAAGCTTAAGTAATGTCAAATCCTTGGCTTATCGCCAAATTTAAGGCTGTGTTGTCTCTACGGTTATTAACATTTTTATCGCACTTCACATGCTTAAAAGAGACAAGAAAACACGGTAAAGAATGTCTCGTCCTAAAATAC